>NZ_JAQRFK010000068.1 GCF_028598745.1 Xenorhabdus sp. IM139775 | reverse complement strand
AAAGGCTGTTTTCTGAACAACCTTTCTTTTGTTTAACCCTCATTTAATGTCGCAGAGTTACTATATCTGCGTACTACATTTTCCCAGCTACTTTTACCCATTCCCGCTCCGTTTCCTACACGGAGCTTTTTTTTGGGGGGGGAACTGGCGGCTTATTGCTTCTGATGCATCATATAACGATACAGGCGAGCCGCTCTCTCCGGCGGTAATGCAAGAAATCGTTTATTAATATCAACAAGCAGCTCGCAGCCTTTCTCTTGATTAGCATTAATACTCTGAACAGAGTCTAACAAGGCAATATCTTCACCATATTGATTCACCATCTCAAGCATAATGGTTTCTAAATCTTGTAAGGCCAACACATAATCTTCGATGGTGGATTGATATTGTCTCTCACTATAAGAGGCGATAATCATTTCTCTGTTAGCTTTATTTCGTTGGATAGACAATGCTTTTGGAAACAATTTTTCCATGTCGAGAAGATCATAAATATTTTTATTCATCTCTGGCAGCGCAAACCTAAGACATTTTTCAGCACTCTCTTTCTGCAAATGTTCCAGTTGTTTTACGATTATGTTTATATGAGAGAGAAGTTCTTTATCAGGAGCAAACGAAATACGCTGATTGGTGAGTGAGATGATTTGATTAGCCACTTCACCATAAATAATATCATGACTTCTCCCTTCTTTTTGCAAAGCAATAATTCTCTGTTTAAATTCATCGTAAAGTTTGGGATCTTTATTCTTAATAATAAGAAAAATAGATTCATCCCCTTTTGATATTACAAACCCTGTTTCATCAATAACAAAGCCTTTATTACTGCGCAATACTTTAAAATCAAATAAATTCCAACCTACTGTGATAACAATAAAGATGACAATGGCTATTGTTTTACTTATTTTGCCTTTTTTCTGCATAACCCAGAGAATAGCACCCACCAGCCCACTAAAGATCCCACTAAAGACAATGTGTTCCCAAGCCATCTGTTACCCTTTCTGTTGCAGAAGATGAAAGAACACATTATGGATAAAAACAGGCAAACAATCACTTATTCAGTCAGGTTATTTTACAGATAATTCAAATAATCACTTTATTTATTATTTTAATAAATATAACAACAACTATAAATATATTCGTCATGCTGCAAGATGCACTTATTATCTCCCCGCGATGCGGGGAGATAAAATGCCAGATAAGGTGAATCAATGTGCTATTTTCGGTTCTTTGGCCGCCGCCTCTGCCCATTCCACCATCGCAGGATGGCTTAGCATACGATCAACCCATGCCTGACTGATCGCCGAAAATTTCAATCCATAAGTTTGGGCACGGAAAGCCACCGGCGCATAAAACGCATCCACCGCCGTGAATTTATCTCCCGCCAGCCAGTTCCCCCTGAATTGAGCTAGCCCTTTTGCCCAAAGTGCATCGATTCGTTCAATATCACACTGTAATTCAGCGGTTATTTCATGCAACTCCGTTCTGATGGCGCAATTCATCATGCAAATTTGACGTAATGCAGCAAAACCAGAGTGCATTTCCGCCGCCGCACTTCTCGCCCATGCCCTGGCGGTTTTATCTGATGGCCAAACCTGAGCATGTTCCTCCGCAATATATTCCACAATCGCCAGCGAATCCCAAACCGTCATGGTTCCATCAATCAAACAGGGAACCAACCCCGTGGGTGAAAATGCTTTAAATTTCTCATGACTGCTTTTGCCATCTTCGAAATAGCTTAATTTTTCATGGAAAGGAATACCCAGCGCCTTAAGCAAAATCCACGGACGCAGTGACCAGGAAGAATAATTTTTATTGGCTATCCACAATGTATACATCGTCTTTCTCACTATAATAAAATGGTATAATTACTGAGGTAAATTATATACTCTATAAACTTCAAGTTGCATGAAAAAAGTTAAATCCACTTATTATTACCCTCCCTTAAAATAGCAAATAAGTTAATTATGCAAAATAATTCGTTTCTTATAAAATCACAGTTATTCATTACAAAATATCATATTGTTAGAATTAAATTTCATAAAAACCATCAGCACATAAACTAAAGAAATTAATTCACTATGAATTTCAGGCGCAGTCGTCTATATTGTAGAAACATCTTTATATTAAAAATAAGGATATAATATGTTGTTTAAGAACACGGCCACGAGATTTGGTCATATCTCTGTTTTTATTCATTGGCTGGTGACGTTCGCCGTTTATGGCATGTTTGCGCTGGGATTATGGATGGTCACATTAGGTTATTACGATACTTGGTATCATCGTGCACCGGAATTACATAAAAGCATAGGGTGTTTATTATTTATTGTCATGGTTATCCGAGTCATATGGCGATTTATTTCTCCACCCCCTAAACCCCTGACAAACTATAGTCATTTAATACGCATGAGTTCACAACTCATGCAGCTTGCTCTCTATATCACCCTGTTTGGTATTCTATTGAGTGGATACCTCATTTCTACCGCCGATGGGCAACCTATCAGCATTTTTGGCTGGTTTGAAATGCCTGCAATCGTAACAGGAGAAGGGTTTCAGGCTGATACGGCGGGCGTTATTCATCTTTATCTTGCCTGGAGTGTGGTCGTGCTCTCCCTGCTGCACGGGCTTGCTGCCCTGAAACACCACTTTATCGATCGTGATACCACCTTAAAAAGAATGTTTGGTTACAAACCAGATTAAAATGACTTTGGAGAATCATTATGCTGAAAAAGACGCTAATAGCCCTGACTGTCGGGGGATGGCTGATGAGTACAGGCAGCGCACTCGCGGCTGACTATAAGTTAGATAAAATAGGCCAACATGCCTTTATTGAATTTCGTATTCAGCACTTGGGATTTAGCTGGCTTTATGGTGGTTTCAGGGATTTCGATGGTAGCTTTACGTTTGATCCGCAAAATCCGGCCAATGATAAAGTGAATGTCGTTATCAAAACCGATAGCGTAGACACCAAACACGCCGAACGCGATAAGCATTTGCGTGGTTCGAACTTTTTAAACAGTAAAAAGTATCCTGAAGCAAAATTCACCTCAACCCATGTCAAAAAAGAAGGTGAACATTACTTTGTTACCGGCGATTTCACCTTAAATGGCGTAACCAAGCCGGTGATACTGGATGCAAAATTGATCAATGCAGGAAATGACCCGTGGGGTGGATACCGTGCGGGCTTCGAGGCTACCGGTAAATTGAAGCTGAAAGACTTTAATATTAAAGAAGATCTGGGGCCAAAATCACAGGAAGTCGAGCTGATCATTTCTGTTGAAGGCGTACGGGAAAAAGCCTGATCATTACCTATCCATCAAAGCACTGTCCATAAAAGAACGCGGTATAAAAAACTACCGCGTTCTATTTTATGGTTTATTTATTGTGCAATCAGTTCATTAACATGCCGCGTTATTGATGCCAAGGCATCATGGGCATCATAATCTGCCTTGATGATCTGTGCCTGCTGGCGCCATATCGGGGAAGATAATATCCTTGTCACCGCCTGATATAATTGCTGTTCACTGGGTGTATCCGTATGCAGGCTGATGCCACAACGCGACCAGATAACGCGGGCGACAGCTTCCAGCTTACCATCTCCTGTTCCCGCGACCACCAAAGGGACACCGTGGCGAATGGCTGAATTCAGTGAACCATAACCACCATTGGTAATAAAAATCGATGCCTTGGGTAGCCAGTGTTCAAAATTGAGATATTCGACGACTCTGGCATTGTCTGGCAGATCTTCACCCAAGATATCGACAGAACGCCCGCCTGTGATCGCCAATACCCGAACAGGTAAAGCGGCCAATGCACGCAGTGTCGGTAATATCACTTGGCTAAAATCAATATTAGCCAGTGTTCCCTGAGTCACCAAGATCAATGGCAGGCTTTCATCCGGCCAACTGATTTCCGTTTTATCATCTTCCACTTTCACCGGCAGCGCACCGATAAAATCCACCGTGGCAGGTAAATTATCACGAGTAAATTCAAATAGTTGTGTTGCCAGTTGCAAGTAACGATCAACGCCGCTCATCAACACATCATTATAATCCCCGGTCAGTGGGCGACAATCGACGGCAACCAGCGACTGATTGAAGGCTTCCCTGACCTGTTCAATTAATTGATGCGTTTCCCCATCCACTAATTGCTCGCGGGTTAAATCCGCAGGCAATAATTCAGGGGGGATCCTCGCTCCCCAGAATACGGCATCCTTTGATGACCACGGCAGCGGAGTCACGCCAATCGCAATGACAGGAATACGTTTGTCAGCCGGTTGCTGCAATAGCGGCAAAGCGGCATAAAAGGTATTGTCGATAATCAGCAAATCAGCGCGTTCCTCCGCAATCACTTGCCCCAACTGCGTCGACAACACAGGAACAGGCGCGGCAAAAAATTTCCTTAACGATAGCGCCATCTGAACATTTCCCGGCGGATGTTCTGCCCGTTCAGGAAAATATTTTTCCAGACAGCGGTAATCAACATCCACTCGCTCATCGAAAGGAACAAACGTGGCACCTAATGCTTCCGTTTGCTGTTGAAACAGGCTTCCACTGAATAGGGTGACATCATGTCCCTGTCCGATTAAATGTTCCGCAATCGTGAACATTGGGAAAACATGGCCGGGCGTTGCAATGGCCGCTAAAACAATACGAGACATTAATCAGGCCTCCTTCAAGGCAACATCGATTCCATCAGCATTGGAAACCGAAATAGTGTGGAAACTGTGATTGTGACACACAGGCACGCCATGAATATGCACCCGCTGAATATGGCGGGGAGAGCGGGAAATGAAAGCCTCACGGCCATGCAATAAAGTGAAATTATCACAAATCGCCATGTCACCCGACTGCCATTGATGGGCATAGAAATAACGCGGATCGTATAATCGGTTATACAGCGTTTCCTCAAGGTTTTTTTGCTCTTCCTGCGATATGCCCTCTATCTTCAAAGAGTGATGATCAGCATACTTAGTCTCATCTTTACCCATCGGCTCATTGTAACGCATCACCCATTTTTTACCGTCGGGATGAAGACACACTAAGGGGGAAACAACTTCGCCGCCATAATGGGTCACCCGGCTTGTGCGGTAGGTAATGGTGATATTCTTCCAAGTATCACGTTCATCATCACTGGCATCGATAATCAATTGTTCCGTGTTGACAAATGTAGTACGCCCCCCTTGAGCCACTTCCGGGGCAGAAACACAGTGAAAGATCTGAAATTCTGGGATCGTCTCTCGATACATCCCATCCCAATGCAGCGGCACACTACCACTGTCCAGAACATGGTCAGACGGATCAGGGGATTCCTTGACATCCAAGACAGCACCAAACGGCCACATCATGATTTCACCCCAACGGCTGGAATATTCCGTTAATTTCTCTTTATGCGTAAAACCAGATTGGAAGCCACGTAATACCACCAGCAGATGCTCACGAGCCAATTCACGCAAGGCATCAACTGACAGTGTAGTAATATCCTGATCAGGGTTATTGGGTGTAATAAACACGCCAAAAGGTTTCATCAATTCAATATGACAATCAAGTTCATAGGTATTCATGATTTTTCTCTCTACGATGCGATATATTCTGCTTTTGCCGTTGCTGTCCGGGATGCTGTTTGCAGGTTTCCTGCCAATGGTGCTTCAATCAAGTAATGGCTCGGAACGCCCCGGATTTCGATCAGCTTGCCATTCATCTTTTTCACTTCATCACTTTTCATCAGCACAAACTGACCATTAATGTTGGCGGCGACGCCGTGCCACGGCGTCAACCAATCATCCCGGGTCGGCATCATATGAATACCCATTTTGATACTGTCCGTGGGTTGCGGATGGATAGAAAGACGGATCGCTAATGGGAACTGCTCGGCCAGCAAATTACCCCACGCCCAGCTACGTTGGATAACCCCGGCTGAACGCTGGCGGGCATCTTTTTGCAACGCATTTTTCGAACCTGTGTATTCCGGCAATAAACTATCTTCATAAAGAAAACGCGTAATCGCCCGATATAATTGAACACCCTCTTCGGTTTTTTTAAGCTCTTCTTTAATCTCCTCAATGGATCGAGCATAACGGCTGACCAATAATTCACGCAGTTGATCGTAATCATGGGTATATTGCGTCAGTGATTCAACGTTACCAAGATTAAACACCGAAAGATGCGTTGCGCCCAGTTCATGCAGCAGCTTTTCAATTTCTAATTGGTAATAGGTAATGGAGTCATCATCGACATGGATAAGATCACTAAAAACATGCCCGTCAGAACAGATAACAATATGGGCTCCTGGTGGATAATAAAGCTGAATACGCTGACAAAGGGAGTTCAGAAAAATCAATGATAATTTTTCTGCCATATCCGGCATTTTACCCAATACTTTTCTCGGGTTCGGGGATTTTGTCGGAAACGCCGGTAAGATACACTCAATCGGTTTCCCCTGTTCCACAAAGGCACGGATACGTGGAAGCTGAACGTCGGAAACCTTTTTTTCTTCATCTTGAAGTGTATGTTCGGATTCAGGGAAACGGCGCCGGTACTGCAATAACTCATGTAGAATTTTGTTCGACACTTCTTCTATATCAAGACGTTCCATAATTCATTCCTAATTTATTACATTTACATCACAGCTAATTAATGCAATGGGTAATATGCAGATATTTTCGAATATAAAACACCAGCTCACATGCTTTTGAATATAGCAAATTAAAAACATAGAAATAAAACTTACAAAAAGGAAATAACTATATACAACCAAACCTAACTATAAATATATTGAGGTTTTTTCATTTTATCTTATTTTATTACACGTATTATATAATTGTAAAAATCCTGCCTATAAATATACCGCATCATAATTCCATAAAAAAATTAATTTTTTTAAAAAAATAATTCAATTTTTTTGATGGTGTTACGAAACTCAAATAAAGTTCAACTTCTTTAGAAAATATTATTTTTTAAAGCCATATTATTTAGATATCTCATAATATTTATTACAGGAGAAAAAATAATATATGGCGAATTTACCAATAAATCAGGAAAAGAGGTGACAACACGCCATATACTCAAAACCAGCCCATCAAGTCACGCAATGTTATTATTGCATGAGAAATTAACCAGCAAACGGCTGAAAAAATCACAGAAAAAAAAGCCATGCTAAACATGGCTTGTCAACATGAGGGAAATATTAATCAACGGATGAATCATCTTTCTGTAATAATATTCGGTATGCCAATCCACCGATAGCACCACCAATTAATGGAATCAACCAAAATACCCAAAGCTGCTCCAATGCCCAGGTGCCCTGAAAAATAGCAACCGCTGTACTTCTTGCCGGGTTAACCGATGTATTTGTGACGGGAATACTGATTAAATGAATCAGTGTCAATGCCAAACCAATCGCTAATGGTGCGAAACCTGCCGGCGCATTTTTATCGGTTGCCCCAAGAATGACGATTAAGAAAAATGCGGTTAATACTAATTCAATAATAATGGCAGCTTGTAATGAAAAACCACCGGGAGAGTGTTCTCCATAGCCATTTGACGCAAAACCCGTTGCCGTTGCATCAAAACCACTTTTACCGCTGGCGATAAGATAAAGTATCGCTGCCGCCGCAATGCCGCCAATCACTTGGGCAATGATATAAGGAATGACATCTTTCGCAGCAATGCGCCCACCCGCGTATAACCCCAATGTTACCGCCGGATTAAAATGCCCTCCTGAAATATGCCCCACTGCATAGGCCATCGTGACCACCGTTAAGCCAAAAGCCAGAGATACGCCGACAAAACCAATCCCTAGCTGTGGAAATGCCGCCGCTAAAACAGCACTACCACATCCCCCCAATACCAACCAAAAAGTACCCAAAAACTCTGCCGATAATTTTTTAAACATTCTTTGATTCCTCAATGAGATCTGCATGAATGCAAAAGAATCCAAAAATAGTTTAGTTAGTATTTTTCAATATGGGCAAGGAATCGCGGGCAGAAATGAAGAAATGTATTTTTCAACAACCTGAGTTTAATATGAAAAACTCAGGTTGTTGATTTAGCTAATCAATCACTTATTCAATGACCGATGTCTTTACCTCATCGGGAGCCTGCCAAATACGATATTTAACGGTCATCGTTTTTGGCGCGTAGACGACAACAGGTAATTTGCTGTTATAACGTACAAACGCATCTTTACCTAACTGAACCTGAACAAAGCGCGTTGTTTTTTCTTTAGTCGGACAAGCCATTTTGGTTGACGCGGGGCCGGTAACATTATTTAGCACGTAATAATCATACCCCCATCCTTCCAGTGTTTTTGTCTCCAAATTACCGCCAAACCAGTGGTGGTTACAATCCACTTTCATCTCTTTGCCAATCACCAACTCAACCATGTAGTCGTTTTCATGCTCTTTTTGCGGCAATTCAATCACACTACGGGTCATGTTCTCAGCAGGCGCAGGATACGGGGCGATGTCTTCAAGTTTTTTGTCCGCAAAAACAGAAGTCGACACCATCAATGCCGCTAAAGGGAATAAATAATTTTTCATATATCACCTCTGAATATATTTAAAAAGGAGACTGGATAATAACAACAAAAAAATTGGGGTAAATTATGTTTTTTGGCAAGGAACTGATTTTTAACGGCGTTAGGTAAGATGGGAAATATTTCTTTATAACCAATGTCAAATTTTATTAATAATCAACCAGACAAACAGGTGCTACCAGTTCTTTTTTATGTGATATCTCTCAAATCTGATATTACAATGAGCTGCTACACTCGTTGAGTGTGGTAGTAAATTTCGTCTAGGAGGTCTCATGTTTCCAGAATATCGTGATTTAGTATCCAACTTAAAATCGTCTCATCCCCGTTTCCAATCCCTGTTTGAAAAACATCACCAACTTGACCACGAGATAACCCAACTTGAAGGCCCTAATGGCGCCGGCTACAACGATAAAGTTGTGCGCCTGAAAAAAGAAAAACTACACGTCAAAGATGAAATGCAAAGGATTTTGCAGGAAGAATATCAGAGCCAGAAGTGACCCTGCTTAATGGTTTTGACGCCTACTTTGTTGACAAGTAGGCGTCACAAAAAAAGTTCTCCATTAGAGAACCATTTCTATTCAATATCCGCAAAAAAGCCACCATTACGGTGGCAAAAACGGGAGCAATGTTTTTTCGTTATTGATGTTTTTACATTCATTACTGCACGGCAGCGGCTTTCTGGCGAGGTTGTCTCTTCGTTTTTGCCCTTGGGTGCGGCGTAACATTCTGGACTTCACCCGGCTTAGAAATGAAACGCACAAAGGTTTCATGGCTGACGAACGTTGCTCCACAATTGATATTCTGACATTGGTTATAGCGCTCCTTTGTTTGGCTTGAATGCTCAAAGCTGCTACGAGTATGCGCTGACTGACCACACAGAGGACACTTAATCATATTGTTCACCTTTCTTGAAATCACTGTTTTTAAAATCAATGTCTTGAAATAATACCATCTCGTCTGGTGAACAATATAACAAAGATCTCATATTGAGATCAAGAGCTCATTTTAAATTTCATCGATTTTTATTTCGAGATCCAATGATGTTGTAAAACCACTGTCATTGAGCACATGTGTCACTTTGATCAGCGTCCAATGCGTCCCATCAATTTCCGTCTTAAATCCCTCTAATTGGATAGGCGTTTCAGGGTAAATATCAGCACGTCCCATCGCCAATGTGATGGAAAACTGTGCTGCCCCCCGCTGCATTTTTTCCCATACGGCTTTAGCGGCACGTTCCGCCTCTTCCTTATTAGAATAAGTGCGCGAAAGGGTCAGAATATTCTCTGGAGTTCCCACCAAATAGTTTGAGGATTCTTGCTTCACTGTTGTTGTTTGATGATGTTCAATCTTTGACTCACTCCTCTCTTCACGAGATAAGCTTCCCTCAATATCGAGACTTATTTCTGTCTCGCGACTTCCGTTATCTCTGTTTTTCCTTTTGCGTTCATTTTTTATATAAGCGGGTTTTTCTCTACCTTTAGTTTTTGGATTTTTTTTCAGCGACTGGACGTTGTCGGGCTTAGCCAGACTGACTCCACCAGACTTAGCAAGATGGGCATCGCCAGATGATTTGTGTTTAAGATCTTTTTCCTGCTTAAAGGATTGCGGTTCTTTTTTCTTGGAAAGATGAGAACTGCCCCCTTTTGGGGCGGAAATTTTGCTTTTTTGAACTGCATCCTTGTCAGGGGATTTATTCTCGCTGCTTTCATATTTAATGGTAATTTCGGCTTTTTCGTCCTTTGATTCTATTCGCCTCAATTTAACCACCTGCTTAGTGGCCGTGCGTGTATCCAGCCACTGGACGTCAACCCCCGTATAGGCTTCACGATCGGACAGAGAAAAGCGATGACTGTCCCCTGAGTGACGAGTAATCAATATCAGTGGAATATCCTGACCACTCGCCGCTTTATTCTGTCCCTGACGAATAAACAGCAATTCACCATTTTTGACTGAGGCAACCGCCCCTTCCTGCTTTGCCACTCGTGTCAAAAAGCTCACGTCAGATTCATTAGTCTGATCGATATGCATGGAGATGCCTTTCAATTCCTGACTGATTTTAAATTTCAGTTGGTTTCTCATGGCAATCGTACTCACAATGCTTTCTAACGTGTGTTTATGATAGGAGTATTCGCGTTTAACATTCAAATCACCACGAAAATCCGCGCTGCGGGCACGAATAGTCAGTCGATCAGGTGCACCAGAATGTTCAATTTCATCAACAACAAATTGTCCCTTCGGCGTTAAGGGGTGGCCGTGCCACCCCAGTTCCAATGTGAGAATATCGCCCCGGCGAGGCAGCCTCAACATGCCATCCGCATCATCCAACTCAATATCAAGCTGGTCTGATTCCAGGCCACGGTTATCCGTCAGCGTTAACGACATCAGGCGTGATTGAATCTTCCCACTGATATCCTTATTGTTGATTTCCAGACGAAAAGTAGGCTTACTGGTTTTTCCGGTGACCAAATCAAATTGAGGAACCCAATCCGTATTCGGTATCCACTTTTCAGAATCAATCATGAGAATACTCCCTTGGCTTTATTGACCATCTCATTGTTGTCAGGAATTTTCTTCGGCAAATTGGGTAGCTCTTTCTTGATATCAGAAAGTTGATCCTGCAAATCGCCCAACATTTCAAGCAGATTGTTGTCAACACGCCGTAAGGTCAGCGTAAAACTGATTTTTCTCGCTGCTCCACCAGACATAAATTCCGTTTTTGTCTCATCAATACTTTCGATAACAAACATGCCGTAAATCGCACCACTGCCATCAATGAAAGACCATGCTTTACCACTGTCTGCCATCGACTTCAATGCAGTCAGAGAAAGCGATCCCCCCGTCAGTTCAGGATAAAGCTCACCCGAAAGCGTGACGGTATCGTTATCTGAACCAACAAACTGCCATGCAGGCCGTGCTCCCACACGGCTATTGAAGGCATGTCGCCAACTTTGTTTATATTGGAAAGTCTGATATGGCGTTGTTTTCAGCATAAAAACAAACAAGCCCAGTGCAGCCATCATAAGAAATCTTCTCCTCTGTCAGAAAGTGAGCTACGCATACGGGCCTGCTGCGCACGTTCCCGTTGTTCCAGTTCCTGTCTGACCATCCGGGCAATATCCTGCGCAGACTGCCCCTGAGATCCATAGACATAGATGTTATATTGCGGCGCCCCGCCATATTGCTGAGGCTGGCTCCGCGCCGGTTTCGCCTGAACTTCCTCATAAGTATGGGCTGGCAAACTTTGCGCATGTAACGGCGCATCCTGCGCTGCAACAGGCAATGACATTGAGCTAACGGCAAGCCCCACGGCAGCAAATTTCGCCGTATTTTTCCGGCTGGTGACATCGGCTCGTCCATTAACAAGTTCAGGGCCATATTCACCGACAATACCGACTTTTCCGGCGGGAATAACACCCCCACTATCATAAAGACCACTCACTTGCTTCGCTTTTCCAGCGGTTTCACTCTGGGTTATTTCCTGGGAAGTTTTTACCGTAACTTCCTTTTTATCATCACCAGACCACCACGATTTAAATATGTCAGTAATAGAGGAAATCTTACCTTTCAATGCCTCCCATTTTTCTTGAATACCGGTTAACAAACTGTCGATCATTTCTGATCCCGCCGCTTTTAATTTTTCTGGAATAGCTTGAACATCTGCAACAATTTCATTCCATTTATCGGAAATGGATTTTTTGACGCTTTCCCAGATTTCCAAAGTATTTTGTTTAACCGATTCCCAAACTTCACTTATTTTAGCTTTAATCCCCTCCCAAACTTCCGAGGCACTTTGTTTAATGGCATCCCAGTTTTGGTAGATAATTCCGAACAATCCACCATTCATGAAATAACTTTTAATACCTTCCCATGCGGTATTAACAAGGTTTTTAATGCCTTCCCAAGCACCGCTGAAGATATTTTTAATGCTTTCCCATAAAGCGGTAAATTTTGGCCCCAATGATTCCCAATTCTGCCAAATATAAATAGCCGCCATTGCGATAATACCAATAATCGCAAGAATTGGGTTTGCCATCATAGCCCGGCCAATAAACATCATTGCCTTGCCTAATACGCTGAAAGCCCCACTTAAAAAAGATAATCCTTTTACACCAACACTTACCAGGATATTTATTCCACTCCCCAGAACACCAAAAACTTTTTGACCAATATTTCCTAATAATCCCAAGCCTTTTCTTTGGTTTCCAAAAGTATCTTTGCCTCCTTTATTCGATAACAGATCAGCTCCATCATTAAGTGAGCCAAAAACCTTGCTGCCGGTTTTACCAAAAAAATCCATGGCAGCCCTTAGCGCTTCCAAAGCTTCAGTTCCTAACTGCGCAAATGCCTTCAAACCAACGTTTAAATTCTCCAGCGCCTGAATACCGACTTCTGCAAATCTATTAATATTGGCTCTTAAATCTTCTAGGGCTTGGGAGCCAATCTGAGTAAATACATCCAAAGGCGCGGTTAATTTATTCAGTGCCTGAACACCCAGTTGCACAAACGCATCCAGTGTGGATTTTAATTTATCCAGTGCCTGAGTTCCCAACTGGGCAAATATATCCAAAGGCGCGGTTAATTTATTCAGCGCCTGAACACCCAGTTGCACAAACGCATCCAGTGTGGATTTTAATTTATCCAGTGCCTGAGTTCCCAACTGGGCAAATATATCCAAAGGCGCGGTTAATTTATTCAGTGCCTGAACACCCAATTGCACAAACGCATCCAGTGTGGATTTTAATTTATCCAGTGCCTGAGTTCCCAACTGGGCAAATATATCCAAAGGCGCGGTTAATTTATTCAGCGCCTGAACACCCAATTGCACAAACGCATCCAGTGTGGATTTTAATTTATCCAGTGCTTGAACACCTAACTGTGCGAAGAAATTCAGGCTGGCTTTTAACTCTTCAAAAGCGTTAAGTCCTAACTGCAAAAATACGTCCAGACTGGATTTTAATTTATCCAGTACCTGAATGCCTAATTGCGCGAAAAAATTCAAACTGGCTTTTAATTCTTCAAAAGCGTTAAGTCCCAACTGCAAAAATGCGTCCAAACTCGATTTTAATTTGTCCAGTACCTGAACGCCTAATTGCGCGAAGAAATTCAAACTGGCTTTTAATTCTTCAAAAGCGTTAAGTCCCAACTGAACAAATACATCCAAAGGATATGTTAATTTATTCAAAGCCTGAGTGCCTAACTGCATAAAAGCATTCAAGCTGGATTTTAAGGTTTCCAGGGCCTGATATCCCAGATCCGCAAAGGTATTCAGGCTGGACTTCAATGTTTCCAACGCCTTAATACCTACCTGCGCAAAAGTATTCAGACCGGACTTTAAGGTATCCAGAGCCTGACGACTCAGTTCTGCAAACTGATTCAGGCTACCTCTTAGATCAACAAAAATTTGAATTCCAACCTGGGCAAAAATATTCAGGCTGGTTCGTAACTCAACAAACGCCCTAACGCCCAGTTGCACAAAAAAGTTCAGGCTGGTTCTTAATTCAGCAAAAGCCTGAATGCCCAATTGAGCAAATAGATTCAAATTGACGCTTAAAGCGTCAAATGCTCTTATGCCAAGATTGCCAAAAATTTGTATATAACCAACCAGCATTTGAAATACGACTTTGACTGAACCCGTAGTTAATTTCAAAACGGCATTAATTTTATTCAGAATACCAAATAAAATAGTTATTCTTGGATTAATATTAATGACCAATTTATCTAACAATGAAAAATTGTTAGTCATATTCCCGGTGACACCAAGATTAAATTCATTTTTTTTACTGGATGAATTTTCCTGTTTAATAACCTGAGTAGTTTGAATAATATTGGCGGATTGATTAGCGGCATTCACCTGCATGACTTTCGAGGAGTTTTGCCGCGCAGGGAAAGATTGTTTAATTGTTTGATTATAGGCTTTAAGATCGGCACGCATACGCGCAGTTTCCTGCGCATAACCGACAATAGGTTTTAATCCCTCAACAGTCTTATTGAGCTTTTTAAACTGGTTATGAACTTTATCGACTGAACCTACCAGTTTTTTCTGATACTGCTGAAAAGATTTAAAGGAACTGGTCAGCTTTCCTACGACACCCAGTACCTTATCTAGCTGCGACGGTATATTACTCATTTTCTGCACCACTTCTTAAAATGGCCCGATGTCGCCAGTCCAATAGTTCCGACAATGACATTTCATCTGTCACTGCCGGTGACCAGTGAAAAACGGTGGCGATATCTGCCACCAATTCATCAACAGTTAATCGTTCTGGGAATCGGACTTGACCGACTTCGGCAACAAAAAATTGACCACCTCCACACTGAGATTAATCAGATCACCCGGTGACATCATCATCAGGTCATTTTTGGTCAATGCAGGGGTGGTTACACGTGGCAGGACCAGTAGCATAGAATCCACATCCATTTCCAGCAGAGCCTGTAAACGTGCACCGCGCAACGCGCCGCTGTTCGGTTTGCGTATCATCACTTCCGTGATTTCACCGTTGCCCCGCGCCAGTGGTGCTTCCAATTCGATGGTACGCAGATCGTCATTTTGAGTGTTCAGTGTTTCTGTCATGGTTCAACCTTGTTTATCCGATGAGATAACCTGTCTCAACAGGCACGAAGAGACAGGCAATACGTTTTTAAAAAAGCTAATTGCTAAAAGAGCGATTAAAAAAGACCGATAGCGCGGCGATGCTGCTCCAGACGATCAACGCCGCCGACTTTCTCAACCATGTTGACGGTGTCGATTTCAATCAGTTCTTCGCCATCCCATGTCAGTTTGAAGTAAGTATTTTTGGCGGTGATTTTGGTCTGCGTGTTATCACCTTGTTTATAAGTGCCGTGATCGAACTCCTGGAAGCGACCACGCATCACAACTTCAACGGCAACGACGTCGCCGGTGTCATCACGCTCAAAAGAGCCTGCGAAGCGCAGCATGACGCCATCGGCTTTTGCAATGCCCCACTGTTTGTAAAGTTGGGCTTCAATGCCGCCCAGAGTGAATTCCGCATCCAATGCGCCTTCATCCAGACCCAGATCCACCATTGCGCTGCCGTTCATGCCGGCTCCGCGATAGGCTTCCAGTTTGCGGCTTAACTTAGGAAGCGTCAGTTCTTCCACGATCCCCTGATAATTGTTGCCATCATTGAACAAGTTCAGGTATTTAAGTTTGCGAGGTAATGCCATCAGTTAGCCCCTTAGTTATTGATACTTTTCGCGAAATCCATCAGGTAACTATCTGTAATACGCTGGCGTAACATCATGTTTTCCAGTGGTGGTACAGGTGTATAGTCGTAATCGATGGTCAATTTGCCGGCTTTCAAGGTGTCCTTGTCATTAGCCTTGTCGTCATACCAGCAGCGGCCATCAATGATGTAACCACCGGCTTTCAGTTCGCGGAACTTGGCATTGATGCCTTCGATAATGTCGCGTACCAGTGATGGCGTCAGCGGCTTATCGATAGCCCACATGTGGGAGTCAGCCATAGTGTCAGCCAGAACCTGAGCGGTACGGGTGTAGCTTTCGAACTGGAACAGTGGCTCACCTGCACCTGCACAAGTGCGCGAACCCCAGAAACGGAAGCCGTTTTTGCGGATAAGCGTCGTGATGCCAGCGCTGTTCAGCAGATCAGAGTCAGTTGCAGTATCTTGCAGATCCCAGAAGACGTCAGCAGACAGGCCAGTCACACCGTTAACACCCACGTTGGACAGCGTTTTATGCCAGCCGGTCTCTTCGTCGATTTTGGCACGCAGCCCCAGGGCATAAGCGGTTGCGAAAGCAGTCGCTTCGCTGCTGGTCACAGTATCCCAGCTCAGGAAATCAGGCCAAATCAGCATCAGCTCACGCTGATGGAAGTTGTCGCGATACTTGATCACTTCTGAGATATTTTTGCAGCCATAAGCGCTGACATAAGCCATTGCTTTCAGTTTCTGGGCAACAGTGGCCAGTGCAGTAACCACTGCTTGTGAATCCAGACCCGGAACCCCCAGAATGCGAGGCTTAACACCGAGCTGGCTTTGTGCCGCCAACAGTGCCTGCATACCGGTTTTCTTACCTTCGTCGGTGACACCACCGATGAGGTTACTCACGGTTTCTTCTTCAGATTTGCCCTCAGCAACACGTACAACGACAGTGACAGGTTGAGCCTGAGCTGCGATTGCTTTCAGTGATGCGGACAAAGTCCCTTTTTTCCCGGCCTTACCACTGGCGCTCATAACGTCAGTAAGCAGAACGGGAGTATCTAATGGAAATGTTTTTTCGTCTGCGTCAGGGGCAGTACACACCATACCTACGATAGCGGTGCTAACGGTAGTGATGGTACGAGTACCTTCATTAATTTCCTGTACACGGACGCCGTGATGATAATCTTGTGCCATATTAGCGATTCTCCTGTTAAGGTGTGCTGATATATTGGCGGATTAAGACTGTAAAATCATGCGGTTAGGGGTGTGTGGTGGCAGGTACAAATGTGTAATGAAATTTTTGTTAAAAATCAATTGGTTGATGTTTTAGGAATTCCAACAGATAAAAAAATCCACCCCAGCGGACGGTTTAGACAGGAGTTATCAGAATAGCTCGCTATGAGAGCCTAATCGGGCAAGTTCCAAAATGGTATTGCCAACTTTTTTGTAAATCGTTTGGCGTCGCTTACTGTCAACCCCATAGACTGGAGTGCTATAGTTGCAAGTTCTTTAGTTTTAGGGTCAATTTTCGCCCTGACATAAGTTTCATTAGCCATTAAAGTCCCCTTTCTTTACATAGCAGATATAAATTGTCGTCCTATCGTAGTCACAGAAAAAGACTAAAAAAAAGTGCTATTGCTGGATGTAACGCATATGAGAACTTTTCACTTATACACGGTGTGGGTGAAATAAACGCACTAAAAATAGCCAATTTTTGTTTGTATTTCGCTCTTCCTGTCTGATGTTTCTATAAATGGAGATATTGGGTATTAAGTGAACCATAAGATAGTTGTTTTTTTGCTTATTGTTCTTCTGGTTATTGCCTTTTGCTTATCGTTGTCAGCTTTATCATGTGTTCATATGGGGTTCTAT
>NZ_JAQRFK010000067.1 GCF_028598745.1 Xenorhabdus sp. IM139775 | reverse complement strand
TTGAGGATAATATCTTTGTTTTAAATATGTTTTTGCTTTAAACCACTGTTGCCATGGCTTTATCCATCACCGGATGAAAGCCGCGCTTAAAGTAAATCAGCCCATGACCTTCTTCATGAACAATAATCTGTTTTATTTCCACCAGATAGACATAGTGAGTCCCTACTTCCTGTACTTGCTCAATACGTCCCTCTAAATTGGCGAGTGCTCCTTGCAGCAGGGGTTGCCCCAATACGCCGGTTCGCCAGATATCCCAATTGAAGCGCTCTTCCATGCTGATACCCGTCATGCCAGCAAAATGGCGTGCCATTAATTCCTGTTCATGATTCAGGATATTGACACACAGATGACCATTTTCCTGAAATACCGGATTCATGGTGCTCTTGCGATTAATACAGACCATTAAAGTCGGAGGCGTATCAGTCACAGAGCATACCGCTGTTGCCGTAATACCGCAGCGCCCTGCAAGACCATCCGTGGTGACGATATTCACCGCAGCGGACAGGCTTGCCATCGCATCCCTAAAACGTAAGCGATGTTCATTTTCTACAGACATAATAGCCTCCTGCTACTGACTTATTTCAGCAGCTTATCTAACAGGTTAATATCACGGTTATTGTGTAAGTGGGGTCGGGTCCAGCCATTCAAATCATAGTCAGAGAGACAGCGATCCACCAATTCCGTCATTTTCTTCATGTTGCCGGAGCCATAGGCATGGCGCAGGCATTGCAGGCGAATTTCGTCCTGACTGCCGGCATAATTGATTTCGTATAACTCGTGGCGACCGCCGAACTCACTGCCAATGGCATCCCACATTAATTTCAAAATTTTGATGCGCTCTACGTGGTCAATACCATTAGAGCCACGGACATACTTTTCAATATATTGATTGATTTCAGGGTTATTCATGTCACGCACGCTGGATGGCAGATAGATCAGGCCGCTGGTGACGTTGCTTTCAATAATATTCTTGATTTTTGTGTAAGCCATGGGTGCCATCACGCGATAAGTTTGAATCGCTTGGGTATCGGGCAGATAAGCACCATTTTCCCACGGCTTGGCTTCTGCCCACATCGCATCGGTCAATGACCAGAACAGATTGCGCCACGCAACCACTTCGCCCAAATCGGCCTGAACACCACGGAATTCCACCACGCCGGTGCATTCAAGGCTTTTTTGCAGTAGCGCCGTAATGAAATCCAGTTTAACCGCAAAGCGCACGCAGGCTTGCATGGGGAACAGCCGTGCAAAACCACTTTGCACCGCCCAATGACGGGCGCGATCAAAATCGCGATAAATTAACACATTTTCCCATGGAATTAATACCTTATCCATCACCAGAATGGCGTCATTTTCATCAAACCGGCTGGAAAGGGGGTAATCAAAAGGGGTTCCGGTCGCACCGGCTACCAATTCATAGGAGGCGCGGGAGATTAATTTCACGCCGTCGGCGTCCATGGGAGCAACAAACATCAGGGCAAAATCAGGATTGTCCCCCATGACCTGAGCAGAACCAAAACCGATGAAGTTATAGTGAGTCAGGGCCGAATTGGTTGCGACGACTTTGGCACCGCTGACAATAATACCGGCATCAGTCTCTTTTTCTATCTTGATAAAGACATCCTTGACCTGATCGGCGGGTTTATGGCGATCAATCGGTGGATTAACAATCGCATGATTGAAATAGATGCAGCTTTCCTGAATGCGTTTATACCAGATGCGGGCATTGTCAGCAAATTGGCCATAATACTCAGGATAGGCACCTAATGAGCAACAGAATGCCGCTTTATAATCAGGTGAACGCCCCATCCAGCCATAGTTTAGGCGTGACCATTCAGCAATGGCATCGCGCTGTTGGCGGATGTCATCCGCGCTGGTGGCGAAACGGAAAAATTTGTGTGTGTAGCCACCATTTCCGGTATCGGTATCCCAACAGAGGGCATTGTGAGTTTCCGGGGCATGAAGAGCATCATACAGTTGGCCAATTGAAGCCGCGGCATTGCGGAAAGCCGGGTGGGTTGTCACATCTTTGACCCGTTCACCATAGATGTAAATTTCGCGGTTATCCTGAAGTGAACTCAAATATTCTGCACTGGTAAATGGGCGTTTATGATCAGCACGCAAGTTTTCTAGTTTCATAGCAACCTCATGTTCCGAAAAATCCCCTGATTTTGGTTTGTTATCCATATGGGGGTTTATGTGTTAATTTTGTGTTTATTGCATTGCTTGATTGAAGCGGCTAAACGGTCTCTGTTGAAGAGACTTTCGGAAGGTTTACTGGTACTTTTCGATAAAAACAGATGATTTGTTGCGTAAATGTGATCGGCTTTGTGTTTTTACTCATAGCGGTACATCAGTCTTAATGTGCCATTAAAAAAAGTGCTGAGATTTTGACCATTAGCGAGAAAGGCTTTGTTATCCCACGGGTCACAAATGACGGCTTCAGGGTTCCAGCTTGCTGATTGATGCGGTTCACCCTGATTTCTGCCAATCACAATAAAAGCATGGTCACTGATCCCCATGTCATTAATGATGACGAAACGTTCAAGTGGACGGGCACCTCGCAGCAATAAATAAGTAAAAGCAATTTGTGATTTTTCATTACAATTACCCACACCCGCCTCTATGGCATAGTTATTGGAAATTAATCGTTGCCTGATGATATGGGCCTGTGGTTCTTTCGCGGCATAATATCTTGCAGGATGAGTAATTCCCGGCTCTTGATTGATGATATCCGGATATTTTTTCATGGTATCGGTAGCCCGATTTTTATAATAATTATTTAATGTTTCTTGTCCTTTTTCACGGAAGGTCTGGAGACGCCGATTATAATAAGTTCTGTTTGAAGGTGGAGAGTGTAAATGTTCTGGCAATTGGTTTGGCGAGATAATGCCAAGTGTCATATTAATATGTTTAATCGCTTTGTTTGCCAGATATAAATTTAATGCCTTTCCCATCTTTTCCTCCAAAGGGCACTCCGCCGGCATAAGGCTGAGTTTGCGGGTCAGTACTGCGGCCGGTTGTTCTACCAATGACGATAATTTTGCCCATGTTTGAGTGGATATTTTATTTATTCCCGCCTCCATTCGTTTCCCGCCAAACACTCGGTGAACACCCCACCAATCGGTTAAAAAATCGGGTAAAGTAGGCCGGGTCTTGAAACCCGAGCTGATATGCTACTTCAAATACGGGACTGTCACTAAACAGCAATAACCGTTTTGCCTCCCGCAGGAGCCGGTCAAAGATCAACTTTTTCGGTGGACGATTAGCAAAGCGCCGGCACATATCTTTCAGGCGTGATTCCGTCATTCCCAATTTTTCCGCATATTCCGGCACGGCAAGATGCTGGTGATAATATTGATCAACCAATTGGTTAAAATGCTGGAACAGTTTCAATTCGCCTTTGACACCCCCGCAGCGGTGATCATCAAGGGGAATGCTGCGCAACAGGAAGGTAAACAAGGCTTGGGCCAGAAAAGCCAGTGATTGCTCGCGTCCCGCAAATTGATTGGCAGATTCACGCCCGATCAGTGCCCAATAATGGTTGAATGTTGCCAATTCACCCGGTTTATCCGCGACAGAAAGACAAATAGCCGGGATATCAACCCATTCCCGGTGAGTGGGATAAAGCGAGCTGAGCAAGGGTGTAATCAATTCCTGACGGACAGTCAGTACATGACCATCAGTATCTTCCTGAGTAAAAAAAGCGTGGGGGACAGAAGGTGGAGTCAGGATAAACAGCGGGGCTTGCACGGAATAGTGCTGTTCGTCCAGTTGCAGTTCAATCCGCCCTGTCACCAGATAATGCAGTTGGAAAAAACCATCGTGGCGGTGTGCCTGCATATCACGCCCGAAAAATGCAGCCATGTGACCAAAAGTTTGGTAGTGAACATCATCCGTGCCTTGGGTTTCATCATAATCTTTGCTGATATCGATATTGGTGATGATGGGTTTGATCGTGTTGGATTTGATCGTATTGGATGCAGACATCGATGCTCTCCCGTCTCTAATGGTTGGCTCAGCTAGCTGAATATCTTGCTGTTATTTACGGGGTTACCTGTGGCCGTGCCTGTTTCATCGGGATCAGGAAAACCATCAGCGCACCGATAACCAACAGCCCGGCGACGAAATAAAGCCCAGCGTTGAAATGACCCGTTTGATCCCTCAGCCAGCCGATCAGCAGGGGGCTGACGGCAGATCCCACATTGCCGGTGGCATTGATCACGGCGATCCCCACTGCGCGGGCGTGCAGGCTGATCGATTGATCCGGCGTTGTCCAAAATACGGCCATCGCCGTAAACGATCCGGTGGAAGCCATCATGATCCCCAGTAGTTGCACCATGCTGTTATCGGTCAGCGACGTTAATATCCAGCCGACGGCGGCAAACAAGTAGGGCAGGGCGGTGTGCAGTTTGCGTTCTTGTCGGCGATCTGAGCGGCGGCTCCAGTAAACCATGCCCAAAATCGTGCAGAATTGGGGAATGGCCGTCAAAATACCAATGGTGACATGGCTGCTGCCCTGATTGAAACTCTGCATAATCTGTGGCGTCCAGATATTAATGGCACTCAGGGTATTGGTCAGGCAGAAATAAGCGAAGGTGTACATCAAGACGATCGGGGTAAAAACCTCCTGCCATAAACGTCTTTTTTGTTGTTGTTGGGAATACTGATCGGGCGGCATGACAGAAATTTTATCGTTGTCTAGCATCGCTTGCAGGCATTGCTTATCTTCACGCGTCAGCCACTTGGCTTTTTCCGGTGAATCATCCAGATAAAACCAGACCGCAAAACCGAGCAAAACAGAAGGGAAGCCTTCCAGTAAAAACAACCACTGCCAGCCGCGCAGATCCCAGATGCCATCCATGGCCAGGATATAACCGGAAATCAATGAACCGAATGCCATTGTGACGGGCATGGCGATCATAAACAGCGCATTGGCACGTGCACGATAATAGGCCGGAAACCAATAAGTCAGGTAAACCAAAATCCCCGGCAAAAAACCGGCTTCCGCAATCCCTACCAGCATACGCAAGATATACAGACTCGTGGGCCCCGTGGCAAACAGGGTGGCGGTGGACGCGATCCCCCATAACACCATAATGGTCGCGATCCAGCGCCGCGCCCCCACAATGCCCAACATCACATTGCTGGGAATGCCGAAAATGACATAAGTCGCATAAAACAGCGTCGCGGCCAGCCCAAACATGGTGGAAGTTAAACCGAGATCTTTTCCCATCGTCAAACCGGCAAAGCCAATATTGATGCGATCCAGAAAAGAGAAAACGAACAGGACAAAAAGAAACAGGATCAGGCGCCGGAATAATTTATTGATGACACTTTGCTGTTGGACGGTCAGCTTGTGAAGTTGATGAAGCGTATTGTCTGATTTTGGTAGGGCGTCAGGCGAAATGCTCATGGTTGTTTCCTTTGTTTTGTTGACGGCTTGCTTGTCCTTTGCAATGGCCGATGTCGCGATCAGCGACCTACAAACATCAGCCATATGAGATCATTATTTTTGTCGAAACACGGTTCGTTGCTTATTTACCGAAACGCTTTGCCAAGGCGTTGGCTGCTCCGGTTAATAAACTGGTATCAACCCCTACCGCAACAAATCGCGCCCCCAGATTGAGATAATGTTCCGCAGCATCAGCATGGGTCATCAAAATACCGGCGGCCTTGCCGAACGATTGGATCTGAGCGATGGCATGTTCAATGGCCGCCTGAACTTCAGGATGTTGCGGGTTGTCGAGATATCCCATATCGGCACTGAGATCGGCCGGACCAATAAACACCCCATCGACACCTTCGACAGCCGCTATTTCCGGTAAGTTTTGCAGGGCTTCACGGGTTTCTGCCTGAACCAGTACACAGATTTCGTCATTGGCACGGGATAGATAGTCAGGAATGCGGTTCCAGCGAGAGGCGCGTGCCAGCGCACTGCCTACGCCACGAATACCGGCGGGGGGATAGCGAGTCGCCCTGACCGCTTCACGTGCTTGCGCCGCATTTTGAATCATCGGGAACAATAACGTTTGTGCACCAATATCCAACAACTGTTTGGTGATCACCGGATCATTCCACGCCGGACGAACGACCGGCTGGCTCGGATAAGGGGCAATGCCCTGTAATTGGGCAAGGATGGTGGCAATATCATTGGGAGCATGTTCACCATCAATCAACAGCCAATCAAATCCCGTTCCTGCCAGTATTTCCGCGCTATATCCACTGCATAACCCAAGCCATAATCCGATTTGCGGCTGCCCTGTTTTCAGGGCATGTTTAAATTTATTTGTTAGCTGATCCATGATATTACCTCAAGAGATGTCAAGCCCATGATGTTCAACTAAAGTGACAGCTAATTGAACCTAACACGCCGTAATCCACATGAAAGGTATCTCCTTTACGTGCGGGAACCGGGCGGGTAAAAGAACCGGCCAGAATAATCTGGCCTGCTTCAAGTTGCACATCATGGGATGCCAGTTTGTTGGCAAGCCATGCCACGCCATTGGCGGGATGATTAAGCACCGCAGCTGCCACGCCGGATTCTTCAATTACCCCATTGCGGTAGAGCAGGGCGCTGACCCAGCGCAGATCCCGTTCATCCGGTTTGATCGGCCGCCCGCCCATCACCACGCCGGCATTGGCGGCATTGTCAGAAATCGTATCGAATACCTTGCGTGGACGCTGCGTTTCGGGATCGATGTTATGACAGCGAGCATCAATAAGCTCCAGTGCCGGAATGACATAATCAGTCGCGTTATAAACATCAAACAGCGTACAGTTTGGGCCACGCAGGGGCCTTGCCAGCACAAAAGCCAGCTCAACCTCAATCCGTGGCACAATAAAGCGTTCGCAAGGGATATCACTGCCGTCTTGAAAAAACATATCATCCAGCAGGGCACCGTAATCCGGTTCATTAATCTGTGAACTGGCTTGCATGGCTTTCGATGTCAGACCAATCTTGTGTCCCTTGAGAACCCGGCCTTCCCTGAGTTTCAAATCCACCCATTCACGTTGAATAGCGTAAGCATCCTCGATGGTGATCTCTGGATAATCCAGTGAGATTTGGCGGATCTGTTTGCGGTTTTTCTCCGCCAGATGTAAACGGCGAGCAACCTGTGATACGACTTCTTGCTGTAGCATAGCGTGTTAAACTCCTTTCGCTTCTAACCCGCCAAAACAGAGGTATTTCACTTCCAGATAATCCTCAATACCGTAACGTGAACCTTCACGTCCCAGCCCGGATTGTTTAATACCGCCAAATGGGGCTATTTCGTTGGAGATCAAACCCTCATTGATGCCGACCATGCCACTTTCCAGCGCTTCCGCCACACGGTAAATCCGGCCAATGTCGCGGGAATAGAAATAAGCCGCCAGACCGAATTCCGTGTTGTTGGCAATCCGGATGGCATCGTTTTCATCACAGAATTTGATCAGGGGTGCCAGAGGGCCGAAGGTTTCTTCGCGGGCAACCAGCATGGACTCACTGACATCCGCCAGTACTGTTGGCTCAAAGAACAACCCCCCCAGGGCATGGGATTTGCCTCCCGCCAGAATACGCGCGCCGTTGGAAACCGCATCGCTGATATGTGCCCGTACTTTTTCCACCGCCGCTTGATTAATCAGCGGGCCTTGCTGTGATGAGCTGTCGGTCGCCGGCCCGACTTGAAGCTGTTTCACGGCATGTGCCAGACGCTCTGCAAAAGCATCGTAAATCCCTTCCTGTACCAGAATGCGGTTGGCACAGACACACGTTTGCCCACTGTTACGGAATTTCGCCGCCATTGCGCCCGCTACCGCAGCATCAAGATCGGCATCATCAAACACAATAAAAGGTGCATTACCACCCAGTTCGAGCGAGAGCTTTTTCACCGTATCGGCGCTTTGTGCCATCAATAACTTGCCAACACGGGTAGAGCCGGTGAATGAAAGTTTGCGCACGACAGGACTTGACGTCAGCACTTCACCTATCGCTTTGGCATCCATTCCTGTCACGATATTGAAGACGCCCGCCGGAATGCCGGCCTGTTCTGCCAATACGGCCAATGCCAACGCAGAGAGTGGCGTTTCGGCTGCGGGTTTCAGCACCACCGTACAACCCGCAGCCAGCGCCGGCCCCACTTTGCGGGTGATCATCGCATTGGGAAAATTCCACGGTGTGATCGCCGCAACGACACCAATCGGTTGTTTGATGGTCGCGAGATGACGCCCCGGCATTGGAGAAGACATGGTTTCGCCATAAATACGTTTACCTTCTTCGGCGAACCATTCGATAAAACTGGCACCGTAAGCAATTTCTCCCATTGCCTCGGCGTGGGGTTTGCCCTGTTCGGTACTCAGTATTTCAGCCAAGGCCGTTTGATTTTCCATCATCAGATGGAACCATTGCCTGAGTTTCTGGCTACGCTGTTTCGCCGTCAGCGACCGCCATGCAGGAAGGGCATCGTGGGCAGCTTCAATGGCGGCCTGTGTCTCTTTGGCACCCAGATCACTGACATTAGCAATAACTTCTCCGTTGGCAGGGTTAGTGATTGCAAAAGTCGTTTTATTTTCCGCATCAACCCATTGGCCACCGATATAAGCCTGTTGACGCAGCAAGGTTGTATCCAAGTGGATCGTATTTAGGTGACTTGTTTTCAGGTGACTTGTCATGGCTTCCTCTTACCGTCCGCAGCGTTGATTGGCTGCGGTTAGAAATCGTTTGGGGATAGGGGGCTTTTGTCGTTGTTACGTTTTTGCTTTAAACAGGTGATGAACGTTATTGGATTTATAATTCAGCACAGGATCAAGCTCTTCCATCGTGAAAGAGAGGCCGAGATAACGTTGTGCCATCAATTCACCGAAATGCGCTTTAATTAAATCAAACAACATTTCGCCGACTTTTTGCCGTTCGGCAAGGCTGCGGCCGGCACCAATTTTCAGTGTCATGTGAACAAACGCATAATCCTGCTGACCATCGGCCATTTGCCAAGTGTCCAACCAAATGGCACGGCTGCGGATCCCCCCCAGTGGAAAAATGCCCGTCTCTGCCAGTGCTTGATTCACTTTGGCAAAGAGTGCCGGCAACTTGGCTTCTTCACGGATATTCTCTGTACACTCAGCGTAAAAATGTGGCACGGTTTTACTCCTCTCAGGCGTCAGCTTGATGTTGATGAACGATATTATCCGGCAGCGGGAAAACGGCGTTAACCTGCCCTGTTCCTGAGCTGGCGAACAATTCTGTCAAAAATTCCACCTTGCCGTCATACTGGTTCCAGCCGAGCAGTCCCAGCAGCATCACGGTATCGTGCATGTTACCTTCTCCCCGGCAATATTGTGCATACTCCGGCAGCATTTTGCAGAACTCCTTGAACTTTCCTTCCTTCCAAAGCTGGACGACGCGATGATCCATCTGCTCATCAAACTCACGGGTATAACTGTTCATGCCCTGTTCGGCACGCTGATCTTCAATAAAACTATGCGACAGCGAACCACTTGCCAACACGGCAACCGTGCCATCGTATTTTTGGATTGCCCGCAAAAGCGCTTCTCCCAGTTTGCGGCTGTCTTCAAACGCATGGACAGTACAAAAGGCAGAAATTGAAATGACTTTGAAATGGCGATCGCTGTTCATATAGCGCATGGGCACCAGTGTGCCATATTCCAGTTTCAGGCTGGGTATCTCGTGTGACTGGGCACGAACACCCATCTGACGTGCTTCTTCCGCAATCAACCTGCCCAGTTCAGGATTGCCGTCATATTCATAGGTCATATCGCGGATAAAATGGGGTAGCTCATTACTGGTGTAGATGCCGGAAAAATGGTCGGAGCAGTTAATATGATAAGCACTGTTAACCAGCCAATGCGTGTCAAAGACAACAATCGTATCGACCCCCATCTCACGGCAGCGCCGGCTGATCTCTTTGTGTCCGTCAATGGCACCTTGCCGGCAACCGTGATGCTTGCCCGGCAATTCAGACAGATACATAGAAGGTACATGTGTAATTTTCGCTGCTAACGCTAACTTTCCCATAAATCTTCCTTATCGCCCAATGCGAATTGCCCGAATTTTCTGCCTCAAACTTTTTGTCTCAAACTTTCTGTCTCAAACACCCCAACGAGGAATAGGGTGCTCTCCCATTGAGATACAAACGTTCTTCACTTCGGCAAACACGTCGAAACTGTATTCCCCGCCTTCACGCCCCACACCGGAGGCTTTTATGCCACCAAATGGCTGGCGCAGATCGCGGACGTTCTGGGCATTGACAAACACCATGCCGGCTTCAATGCCACGTGCGAGGCGCAAAACTTTGCTGACGTCCTGTGTCCAGATATAGGAGGCAAGGCCATATTCCACCTCATTAGCCATCCTCAGCCCATCTTCTTCACTCTTGAACGGCAACAGGCAAGCGACAGGGCCGAAGATCTCTTCTTGGGCCACCCGCATATGATTATCCACATCAGCCAAGACCGTCGGGCGCAAGAAGTTGCCATTTTTCAGATGAGCGGGTAAATCGGCGGGCTTCTCGAAACCGCCGGCCAACAATGTGGCACCTTCTTCGATCCCCAGACGGATATAATTGGAGACTTTTTCCCAGTGTTGCTGGCTGATCAGGCTGCCAACCTGAGTTTGTGGATCTTGGGGATCACCGACCCGCAGCCGATTGGCGCGTTCAGCAAAACGCTTAACGAATTCAGGGTAGATACTTTCTTGGATGAAAATGCGGGAACCTGCCGTACAGCGTTCGCCATTGAGGGAGAAAATGGTGAACAGAGCCGCATCCAGTGCGCGTTCAATATCGGCATCTTCAAAGATGAGAACCGGGGATTTTCCGCCCAGCTCCATGGAATATTTTTTCAGTCCGGCATGTTGCATAATCAGGCGACCCGTCGCTGTCCCACCGGTGAAAGAGACAGCCCGCACATCAGGGTGTTTGACCAGCGCATCGCCGGCCGTGTTACCGTAGCCCTGTACGACATTCAGCACCCCGGCCGGAATGCCGGCTTCCAGCGCCAATTCCCCCAGACGGTCGGCGGTCAGCGGGGAAAGTTCGGACATTTTTAAAACCGCCGTATTGCCCAGTGCCAGACAGGGAGCAACTTTCCACGTTGCAGTCATAAAAGGCACATTCCACGGCGAAATCAGCGCACACACCCCAACCGGCTGGATTAAGGTATAGTTGAGCATCTTGTCATCAACGGGATAGGTACGCCCGTTCATCTGCTGGCAAATTTCAGCGAAGAAATTAAAGTTCTGCGAAGCCCGTGGGATCAGGACATGTTGTGTCTGGTGGATGGGAAGCCCCGTATCTTGGGTTTCCAGCGCCGAAATTTCGGGAACATGTTGGTCGATTAACTCACCTAAACGGCGCATCAAACGCGCGCGCTCTTTCATCGGGGTATTGGCCCATTTGGGAAACGCGGTTTTGGCCGCGTCAACGGCTTGGGCGATCGCTTCTTTGCCACCTGATGCGACTTCGGCCAGCACTTCGCCCGTTGCCGGATTGGTCGTTTCGAAATAAGTTTCGCTGCCGACATTCTTGCCGTTAATCCAGTGGTTAATTAGGGTCATGACAAACTCTCCTCATAGGCTTGCTGGCTGACAATGTGATTGACCAAACGCCCAACCCCTTCGACTTCCACGATGACTTCATCTCCGGGAACAACATCGGACAACCCCTTGGGCGTGCCTGTCGCGATCATGTCGCCGGGTTGCAAGGTCATAAAATCGCTGAGATAGGTGATTAAAAAAGGGATGTCGAAGATCAAATCGGCCGTGGTGCCTTGTTGGCGCAGTTCACCGTTCACCCAAGTTTTTAAGGTCAGATTATGCGGATCAGCGACCTGTTGTTTATCGATGATCCAAGGGCCGATCGGGGTCAGCGTATCGCGGCTTTTGACCCGCAGATTAGGACGATAGTAATTTTCCAGATAATCACGAATGGCGTAATCGTTACAAACGGTATAACCCGCAACGTAATTCATGGCCTCTTCTCTGGAAACTTTGCGGGCGGTTTTACCCATCACGACAACCAATTCTGCTTCATAATGCATGTATTCCACATTATCTGGCCGGACAGAAACCTGCCGGTGCCCGGTTAAGCTATTGGCTGCCTTGATAAAGATCAGAGGCTCTTCGGGTGGCTTAAACGCCAGCTCCGTTGCGTGATCGGCATAATTCAGCCCCAATGCGAACAGCGTTCCGCTGGCGGGGGGAAGCCATAAAACCGTGTCACCGCTGACCGTATTTCCATCCGGCAAGAAGACATTTTCCTGTTCGTCAACAGCCACATCGAGATCCTGACCCTGATAATGAATTCTGGCGTATCTCATGGCTGATCTCCTGCCAATCCAACCGTATTTTCCAAGTGAGGAAAGCCCTTAGCCCTGATTGTGATGTTATCCGCAGGATGGAGGGTAATACGCTGATGGGGCGTTCCCAGCAAAATGGCATCCCCCTCTTTTAACGTGGCGAATTCGCTTAATGCCGCCAACAATTCGGGTGCGGAACGGACAAGATCCTGAGTAGACCAACGATCAACTTCCCGCCCGTTAATTTCGGTCACGATATCGAGTGATTCTACTGAGCTGGTTTTGACCATTTGGCCTATCGGACAAAAACCGTCCCGGCATTTTGCTTTAATGGCAGGGCGATAAAAGGATGTTTCAGGCAGGCTGACTTCGTTTGCCAATGCGTAGCCCGCAATATACTGCCCGGCATCCTGAACGGAAATTTTGCGGGCTGTTTTTCCAATTAGCAGCGCCAAAGTTGCGCCACTTTGTACTGTTTCTCCTGCGGGATGAGGGATCACATCCCCTGAATGAATCACCGTATTACGGGGTTTGATAAACCAAATCGGCGTTTTGGGGGGTGTTTTATAAGGTTCTTCGTTAAATGCCTCATACCAGAAACTGAGCTGGCTACTATGGTTGAGGGCAACGGCAAAGACAGTGCCTTTCATTGACTGCTCCTTAAAACCTAAATGATGTATTGCAAGACATATTATTAATATATTAATAAGTCATGTTTGATCAATCTTCAATATGTTAAATGAATTGTTAATTTTAATTGTGATCTGTGTAACAACATGGGATCGGTCGTCATTGTTACTACACGGATATCAACCTGTTATATTTTTAATCAGGGTCATTTGAGATTGAATTTAACTTTTGGTTAACTTTTTTGAGGGGGAATGGCTTTATTTATTTGTTAATATTGAAGTCTTTTCCCTTTGTGGAAGATTATGAGCGTGTTAGTCTTTTTGATGTTCATGTTGTCTATAATAAATAGCGTGAGCGTTAAACTTATAGAGAATGACTGGCGATTAACTAAAGAGTCACTTTTACTTATGCATGAATCCCTGACAATTGCATTGCTTCAAGCGAGAGAAACCGCAATGGGTTTTTTTCGGCCTATTTTGAAGAGCTATAATTTAACCGAGCAGCAATGGCGTATTATTCGTGTCCTTGCGAGTAGCCGTTCTATTGATTTTCATGATCTCGCTTGCCTCACTTGTATTTTACGCCCGAGCCTGACAGGCATTTTGACACGCATGGAGCGTGATGGGCTTATTTTCCGTCTGAAACCGATGAATGATCAGCGTAAGCTGTATGTCTCTTTGACTCCGGTTGGCCAAGAACTCTATGAGCAAGCAAAAGGGCAAGTAACTGAGGGTTATGAGGCGCTTGAAACCGCTTTTTCTCCAGAAAAACTGACCCAACTTTTAGGCTTGTTGGATGAATTTAATGCTATCGGGAACCCCTATCAAGAAAATTTGGATGAATAACGCGAACTCTGGATTGCCGGTTTATTAATGTATTAATCAGTTAATTCATCAAGAAACCCAGCATAGTATTCACCGTAATATAAAGGCCGCCGTAATGAATTACATCAGAACACTAATGTCGTATATTGCGGCGGCTTTTCTGTTTTTTAATCAGGAATACCGGCTGTGCCCATTATGCTGACAAAACAATTTTCAATGCTTTCTCTTTCGCGGCATTACTGAATACTTCATAAGCCGTTTCTATCTCATTCAATGGATAATGATGGGTGACCAGCTTTTCGGGTGCAATTTTGCCGGATTCAACGCTTTTTAGCAGCATGGGCGTACTGCTGGTGTTGACCAATCCCGTGGTAATGGTGATGTTTTTGATCCAGAGACTTTCCAGATGCAGGTCAACGGATTTGCCGTGGACACCCACGTTGGCAATAAACCCACCGGCGGCAATGATATCCTGACATATGTTGAACGTTGCCGGGATGCCCACACACTCAATGGCGACATCGACACCAATTCCGTCAGTCAGTTTGTTGATGATTTCGACGACATTTTGCTTGGTCGGGTTGATAACCGTGTTAGCACCAAACTGTCGGGCGACGCTAAGGCGATTATCATCAGTATCAATCATGATGATATGGGCCGGGGAGTAAAATTGTGATGCCAGTAATGCGGATAACCCGACAGGCCCCGCACCAATCAGGGCGATAGTCTGGCCCGGTTGAACCCGGCCATTGATAACACCAATTTCAAGCCCGGTTGGCAGGATGTCACTGAGCATTAATGCCGCCTCTTCATCGACACCTTTTGGCAGACGATGCAGGCTATTATCGGCATGGGGAATACGCACTTTCTCTGCCTGTGTACCATCAATTTTATGCCCTAAGATCCAGCCACCATCTTGACAGTGTGCATAGAGCTGGCGTTTACAATAGTGACAACTACCGCAGACGGTGATACAAGAAATAATGACTTTATCGCCGACTTTGATATTGCGGACAGACTCCCCGATTGATTCAACGATCCCAATCCCTTCATGGCCCAATGTCCGGCCTTTCTCGACAGTGGGAACGTCGCCCTTGAGGATATGCAGATCGGTGCCACAGATAGTCGTTTTGACGATGCGGACGATGGCATCGGTGGGTTCAATGAGTTGGGGTGGTACTTTTTCTTCCCAGCGTTTTTTTCCGGCTCCGTGATAAATAAGTGCTTTCATATAGCCCCCTTCACAGGTGATGGTTGTGGTATCGAGTAACGTCATCCCTCGTGGTTGAATCTCCCCATGGTGATGTTATGTATAGCACAAAATGGCAGGGCTATGCTGTCAACGTTCAAGTAAGATTGGCTTTCTCAACCGTAAATATCAATAAATCTAATTGATAGCGTGACGGTTTTCATTCAGCTTTATCACTGATACTGATTCTGCTATATGCCCCAATTTACCGAATCTGTCGCTCATCCGGCATTCTTTGCTGCCAAACATGCGATGAGTGGTTTTAGCCAAAACTTAGCCCATCATTTAAGCAAAGAGAATATTCGCGTAACCGGGCTTTATCCATCTGACTTTGAACTGAATGGCTTTGATGAAGTTCTGGATAATAAGAAAAAAATGGGAGAGCAAATGCTTAACGGCCGTTCAGTATGGGAAACCCTCCGGTTTGTTATCACCCAACCCCGTAGCTGCCACATTAAAGCGATTTACTTCCAAGGCCCGACTTTTAAGGATTTTGAGTAAGTGACCGTCAATAATCCGTGGTCATGGCACCACTGAGTTCAGCCATCATCTGGCGTGATTTATCTGCTTGGTTAGATGATCACGCCATGACCTCACCGATTGTCAGCTTAACTCGCTTCTTTCAGTGAATCGTCGCTTTGTGCCCCCAGATATTCCAGCTCGCCATTTGGCAGCCAGCGCGCCTGTTCGCCGGTACGGTAGAGCCACTTATCATGAGTATGTTGAACAAATGGATTGGCAATAAACGGCTTTTCAGCCAACGCTGATTGTACCAAATATTGATTGTCCAGTTCTGGCCCAGAGAGATAAAGTTCTCCCTTTAATCCCATTGGCACCATCTGCAATCGTTCATTCAACACATAGGCTTGGACGCCAGCCAGATGGTTATGTCGTTGTGATTTTCCGTATTCCAGCAATGTCTGTGCCTGATCAGGCGTCAGCAAAGAAAACTGGGCTATCGGGGTTGTGGGATGGGTCAGGGCATTAACCAGCAATTGCTGGAATTGTTCACCTAACGCTTTGATTTGTTTTGCATGGAACAGGCCGGGATGATAGCGGATGCGAAAAGCCCAATGATCCTCTTCCAGATGATATTCCATTATCCACTCTGTCGCCGTTAAATCATTATTGAAACGATTACCGTAATGGGCTTCACAACCGTCTAATTCCAGACTGATATCCCTAAAACTGGCCTGATTGATACCGACATTGAGCTTGTTGACCAGATGCGCGGGCACAGCCTGAAATAGGGGCAAACTGGAAAAACGCAGATCAGGTTGCGCCTTTAATGATGCGCTATAGTTTAACGTCGCCTGATAAAGGGAATTAAAACTGTCCGTTTCATTAAAACGCAGGGGAAAAACAACGGCATTGATTTGGGCGGCCAGTGAAACTGATTCCCCGCCAGCAACTGCAATAGGATAGATAAGGTGAGCTTTACCGGTTGCAGTATATTGGGCGACTAATGTTGCCCACAACGTTTTAAACACGAGGAACGGCTTATACGGGGTTAAAGACTGTGTGAGGCTCTTCCAATCTTTTAATGGCAAGTTGAAACGAAATTCATTAGGGAATTCAGGCTCACCTATCGCTTGCTGGGGCAAATAGGGCAACGGATTACGGTCAGTCATCTCTGACAGACATTTTTTCCAGTATTGTTCGGGGTGATATTTGTCCAATAATTTTAACAGTTGGTGATCTTGCTCAAATTTCGCTGCCGCTTGTTGCAGTGTCATGGGCGAGTGACGCAGAGGACGTTGATTATACAGATCCGATATATTGTGGAAGAATTCTTCTATACCCTGCCCGTCACCGATAATGTGGTGCAGGGCAATGAATAGGTGAAACTGCTGTTTTGCCTCTTTGATTAAACCAAAACGAACCATTGGCCCTTTTCTGAGGTCAAATGGCCGCAGGGCAAACTGATTCAAGAGTTCTTCATTATTAGAAAGGTAGGTGAACTCAATATTATCTGAGCCAAATTTCCAATATAACTTATCGTTTTCCTCTTCAATCCGATATTTGAACAAAGGATAAAGATTAAGAAATTCTTGTAACGCCCATTTTAATCGGCTTTCATCCAAATTACCTTTAATGCTCTGTTCTATAACAATACTGCATTGAGATGATTGCGGTTCGAGAACCCATGATTTCCAAAAGAATTGAATAAATGGAGAGGCCAGAATCTTATCCATATGAATACTCCGCTATGATCCTAAATTCAATACAGATTGAGATATGTTTTCAGGCATGATTAATCTGTATTTTAGTGATATGGGAAAAGGGTGAGTTAAATCAGTTCCAATAATGAAATCGATTGGATAAATAATCACTATTGTAAGAAATAACCTATTAATATTAAATAACATGACTTCATGGCAATTTAGATTTTAATCGTTCGATTATTTTGTCTGGCAGAAGAGGGGGGGGTTTATTAATACTTAGATTTATGGTGATTTTTTTCATTGATGCAGTGATGTCATGATTAAACTATTTGTTTGAAAAGGATACCTATAGATTGGCAGCGATTAAAGATTATTTTGACTAAATCAATATCTATAAAATATTAGGGGTAATCATTTGTTATTATTTAACCGTCGTGTTGATTATGATGGCGTGATCAATATGCCATGATCATATGATCACGCTTTACGCTGATTCCGGATTTAGCCGCTCAACCGGCATTTCCTTGCCGATACGCCAGTGCGACGGTCAAGGATTGCACCAAACACAAGGTGGCAGACTGAGAACGGAACGCATCAACCTGTGCTTCCTTCACCACAAAGCAGATATAGCAGAATCATAATACTGTGTCATAATACCCAAATTCCAATGACAAGGCAGAGTTGAAATGGGTTACAGTCTCGATTTCCGAAAAAGAGTTTTGGCATACAAAGACAAGCATTCGTTGACGTTCGAACAAAC
>NZ_JAQRFK010000066.1 GCF_028598745.1 Xenorhabdus sp. IM139775 | reverse complement strand
ATCAAACTCATCAATGGTGACATTCAGTGTGAGGGAAGTTCCATCGCGCAGTACCGTGACAGGAACGACACTGCCCGGCCGAATTTCCGCGACGCGATCCATTGTTTCGACGGGTGAGATTGCCGGCTGGTGATTGACGCTGGTGATGATATCACCCACTTTGATACCCGCTTTTTCAGCAGGGCCATCTGGTGCAACCTGAAAAACACGCAACCCTTGAATTTGGTTGATATTGCTGCCTGATGAGCGAATATAGGGTAACTCTCTGGCGGTGATGCCGATATATCCTCTGGTCACTCGACCATCCCGGATCAACTTCTGCATAATTTTTGTCGCCAGTTTTGTTGGAATGGCAAATCCCAATCCTTCCGGTGTCGTACCAAACTCTGATTTATCGAACGTCAACGTATTGATACCGACTAATTCCCCTAGCGTATTGACCAAAGCACCACCAGAGTTACCTTGATTAATTGACGCATCTGTTTGCAGGAAATTCTGGCGGCGTGTTGGGCTAAGGCCGACGCGCCCAGTTGCACTGATAATGCCTTGTGTGATGGTTTGTCCCAAATTGAATGGATTGCCGATAGCCAGCACAATATCGCCCACATGAGCCACTCGGTTAGGATTGATTGGGATCACGGGAAGGTTTGTGGCATTAATTTTTAAGACGGCCAGATCGGTTGGGCCATCTGAGCCGACTAACAGCGCTTCATAAAAGCGCCCATCTTGCAATGCAACAATAATGGAACCGACTTTATTGATGACATGCCGGTTAGTGAGAATATAGCCCTGTTCACTCATGATGACACCGGAACCCAAGGGCAGGAGTTCCCGGCTTTCATGGGAAAGACTGCCCATGCTGCTGCTATAAATATTGACGACAGCAGGGGCTGCCCGGCGGACAGCTTTGCTGAAACTGGATATTTTATCGCTGTTGTTGTTGCCACCCAGAAAATCCGTTAAGCCGCTGGGACGCAGGGAGGGTATGGCAACCAACAAGATAGCTGCAATCAATAAGCCTATGAGTATAGAGCGCAATAACTTGATCAGCATGACATTATTCAGTAGTAAGTGATTGAATGAAGAATAGCACAGAAGTGGACAGACACAGCATCATACTGTGTCTGCCGGGATGCCATACCCTTTATCTCTTGCAGGTTGTGGTTTGGTTGGGTTGCAACGCGAAATTTATCAATTAATTACGCAGTAATAGATAAACATTATCGTCACCACGTAAGACGTTCAATGCGATAACAGAAGGCTTCTCCTCAGTGATCTTACGTAATTCACTGATATTTCGGACACGCACATTGTTGGCACCCACAATTAAGTCATCTTTTTGCAAACCCGACATGGCCGCAGGGGAATTCTGGATAATCGAATCCACTTTGATGCCCTGAGTTCTGTTGATGGTGGCATTGCTCAGGGTGGAACCTTGCAGGGCAAGGCTCAGTTTTTCTGCTTTAGTTGACTTGCCATCACTGTTATCCAAGATGACGGCGACTTCAAGGGGTTTCCCTTTGCGCAGCAGGCCAATTTTGATTTCTTTACCCGGCACTGTGGTACCCACTTTCGCCCGTAGTTCAGAAAAGCTGCTAATTTTCTTGCCATCAAAGGAAATCAGGACATCGCCGGGTTTGATCCCCGCTTTAGCGGCGGCCGATTTAGGCATCACCTCGCTGACGAATGCCCCTTGTTGAGCTTCAATGTTGAGTGCCTGGGCGATATCTGCGGTCATCTCGGTTCCCTTGATGCCGAGTATGCCGCGTTTGACTTCTCCGTGGGCAATGAGCTGGGCGGAAAGGGCCTTAGCCATATTACTTGGGATAGCAAACCCGATACCGACGTTACCCCCGCTTGGTGCGACAATAGCGGTGTTAATACCGATCAACTCGCCTTGCAGGTTAATCAGTGCGCCACCGGAGTTACCCCGGTTAATGGAGGCATCGGTCTGGATAAAGTTTTCCAAACCTTCCAGATTCAGGCCGCTGCGGCCAAGAGCGGAAATGATCCCGGATGTGACGGTTTGCCCTATGCCAAATGGGTTACCGATGGCTATCGCGTAATCGCCAACGTGTAATTGGTCAGAATCAGCGAACTTGATAGCAGTCAGGTTCTTGGCATCTTTCAATTGCAAAAGGGCAATGTCGGTTTGTGGATCAAGCCCAATGAGCTGTGCGGAGTATTTACGGCCATCGTTTAATTGGATACTGATTTTATTTGCATTATTGACAACGTGGCTGTTGGTCAAGACATAACCTTTATTGGCATCAATAATCACCCCGGAACCTAAGCCCGTGAATGGACGTTTTCTGGGTTCTTGTGGCGGAAAAGCAGGCCCGAAGAAGAACTGGAAATCATCGGGTAATTGAAGCTGTTGGTTTTGTACTTCTGTACCCGAAACATGAACAGTGACAACAGAAGGCAGCACTTTTTCCAGCATGGGGGCGAGGCTGGGTGATCCTTGAGCGGCCATTGCAGCAGGTAAGGCTGCATGACTTACCATTGGAACTGAAGCTAAAGACAGTCCGATACTAATAGCGAGTGCACTGAGCAATGTATTTTTTCTTTTCATGAATACGTTCTCTTAATACCTAAGCCAGAAAAGGAAATTTGTACTTGAGAGGCCTATCCTGCCGGGGATGTTAGCTAACCTGCGTGTTGGTCAACTTAAAAATCACGCTTATTTGGATAGGTTCTAAGCATAATTGTTTCGATGCTGTTATGACTACCAATTATTCAGCAAAGTTCACTGATAAAGTCGTTTCAATGCGTTTCTTTACAGGTATTTACGTGAATTAAAAATAAAAAACAAAACTTTTTCTATTAAATGAAAGATATCACAGAGCGCCGTGGCAGCGCTGGTTACCACGGCAAAGTTTATGCGTTATTTATCCTGAATAGGACGGAATAGGCCAGAGGCACCCTCAGAATAATCTCGTGGGGGCATGTTAGCCGCCACTTTGTTTGTCTCGGCGTCAGATTCGCCCAGACGATAATCGAAAGGATTATTCTGCACTGGCATGTCAGGCATCAGTTCATTAGAACTTTTGGCCATATGCTGATACAACTGACGGTAGTCACGCGCCATGTTGTCAAGTAATTCAGCGCTACGGGCGAAATGGCTGACCAGCTCTTTGCGGTATTCTTCCAATTCAGCCTGATTTTTCTCCAATTCAGCCTGTAGCGCATTTTGTTGGCGTAGTTTTGAGCTGCCAAAGCGGACAGCCAACGCGCCGACGATAAAACCAATGATTAATCCGATCAGTGCATATTCCCAAGTCATGGCAACTCCTTTAGTAACATCATTATTCTGCAATGTTCTAGAACCTTATCCCATATACTACAACTACTGGGATAGACTCTTGGTATCATGATCACCACTATAACCGTTAATTTAGCCAGAGTGGAATATTGATTATTATTTAATTAATTTATCTGCTACCTAATAGATTAATTTTATACGGCTTTTCCAAAGCGGGTAGTCAAAAATTCGTCGCTAAAAAATCGTAAGCATAGGTATAGCATAGATAAGTCGAATAAAAAATTTAAGGATTGTCACTTTCATGTCACCGATTACACCCTCATCTCTCTATCAATTAGCACTGTCTGATGGTCAGTATCAGCCTGATGAAGTACAGCGCAATACGGTTGAACGCCTGGATATCATTCATCGTGATCTCATCAATGCCCGATCTTGCCATACTCCGCAAGCCAATGGGCTGAAAGGCATATTGGGCAAATTGTTTAGCCGGCAAGCCCCTGAACCCTGCCGCCCTGTTCAAGGGCTTTATATGTGGGGAGGTGTTGGACGTGGAAAAACGTGGTTGATGGATATGTTTTACCAGAGTTTGCCTACTGAACGAAAACTGCGTCTCCATTTTCACCGTTTTATGTTGCGGGTACATGAAGAACTCACCACGTTACAAGGGCATGAGAACCCTTTGGAGATCATCGCTGATGGTTTCAAGGCGCAGACTGATATCCTCTGTTTTGATGAGTTTTTTGTCTCTGACATTACGGATGCCATGATCCTCGGCACCCTGCTGGAGGCTCTGTTTGCACGGGGAATTGGCTTGGTGGCAACATCCAACATTCCACCGGACGAACTATACCGGAATGGATTGCAGCGGGCGCGGTTTCTGCCTGCCATTGAGCAGATCAAAAAATATTGCGATGTGATGAATGTGGATGCCGGTATCGATTATCGCTTACGGACACTGACTCAGGCGCATCTTTACCTGACGCCATTATCAGAAAAAAACCGGCAGGCGATGCGGGACATGTTCCAGCGTTTGGCCGGACGAGAAGGGGAGCAGAATCCGGTCTTGGAAATCAACCATCGTGACATGCCTGCAATCCGTTGTGTTGATGGGATGTTGGCCATCCATTTCAAAACACTGTGCGAAGATCCCCGCAGCCAACTGGACTATATTGCCTTGTCGAAACTTTATCATTCTGTTTTTTTACATGATATGCCCGTTATGACGGTATTGAATGAAAATGCGGCGCGGCGTTTTATCGCACTGGTGGATGAATTCTATGAACGTCATGTGAAACTCATCATCAATGCTGATGCGCCGATGGAACAGATTTATCAAGGTGAGTTATTGACGTTTGAATATCGGCGCTGCCTGTCCCGGTTGCAGGAAATGCAAAGTGAGGAATACCTGAAACTTCCGCATTTACCCTGATTTCTTTATCAATGGGATAATTATTGAATTTGGGGTCGATTTTTTATGATGAGTTCTCTATAATCTTGCGACCCCACGTTACGAGCAGGATTTTTTTATTCCCAAAAAACTTGCAATAGTGCCGGCATAGGCTATTCGAAGGGGTAGGTTTGCTGGACATGAGTCGTGTGAACCTCAAAACAGTTTCTGAACATCGAGTGTTCACCAACATGTAACTTATAATTGGGTAAGCTTTAATGAAAACTTTTACAGCTAAACCAGAAACCGTAAAACGCGACTGGTATGTTGTTGATGCAGATGGCAAAACTTTAGGCCGTCTTGCAACTGAAATCGCTCGTCGCCTGCGCGGCAAGCACAAAGCGGAATACACTCCGCACGTTGATACTGGTGATTACATCATTATTGTGAACGCAGAAAAAGTTGCTGTGACTGGCAACAAACGTGCTGACAAAATCTATTATCACCACACTGGCCACATCGGTGGTATCAAGCAAGCGACCTTTGAAGAGATGATTGCCCGCCGTCCTGAGCGTGTCATTGAAATCGCGGTTAAAGGCATGCTGCCAAAAGGGCCACTGGGTCGTGCAATGTACCGTAAACTGAAAGTTTACGCGGGCAGCGAGCACAACCACGCGGCACAGCAACCACAAGTTCTGGACATTTAATCGGGATTATAGGCAATGGCTGAAAATCAATACTACGGCACTGGTCGCCGCAAAAGCTCCTCCGCTCGTGTCTTCATTAAGCCAGGTAGCGGTAACATCGTCATCAACCAACGCAGCCTCGAAGTTTACTTCGGTCGTGAAACTGCGCGCATGGTTGTTCGTCAGCCACTTGAGCTGGCTGATATGATGAACAAACTGGATCTGTACATCACTGTTAAAGGTGGTGGTATTTCTGGTCAGGCAGGCGCAATCCGTCACGGTATCACCCGTGCACTGATGGCTTATGACGAGACTCTGCGTTCTGAACTTCGCAAAGCTGGCTTCGTGACTCGCGATGCTCGTGAAGTTGAACGTAAAAAAGTGGGTCTGCGCAAAGCACGTCGTCGTCCACAGTTCTCCAAACGTTAATTTATTGCCACCGTTGTGGCAGTGGGTTAAAGTTAAAAACCCGTCATTTTTATGGCGGGTTTTTTATTCCTTCCGCTCTTTCACTCTTCGATAATTCTCTATTTTTGGTAAAAAAATAGCATAATTGAGAAATAAATTTCCAAACTCTAATATTTCATCATTAATTCTCAATGTACTTCCTCACAAAATGCGCAAAATCTGGTAGACTAGTAGCAATTTTTTGCCTTATCCATGAATTTGCCTGATTTGGCAGAGGTAAAATATATCCCCAACGAATTTCTGGTCACAGCCAATAAAACGCTCACCGGAAGATAAAAGGGATAACCTCGGATCATTAAGTGCGAAACAGGATGAGAATATGAGCGAGAATAGCCGCTGTTCATTGAAGGGCTGTTCGTTCCTTTTTTTAGATAAACTTGGAGGTTTTCATGGCTGTCGCTGCCAACAAACGTTCGGTAATGACTCTGTTTTCCGGCCCGACCGACATTTTTAGCCATCAAGTGCGAATTGTACTGGCGGAAAAAGGGGTCAGCGTAGAGATTGAACACGTTGAAGCAGGTAACTTACCTCAGGATTTGATTGACCTGAATCCTTACCAGTCGGTTCCTACTCTCGTCGATCGTGAGCTGACCCTGTATGATTCTCGCATCATTATGGAATATCTGGATGAGCGTTTCCCGCATCCACCACTCATGCCTGTGTATCCTGTCGCACGTGGTTCAAGCCGCCTGATGATGCATAGAATTGAAAAAGACTGGTATTCCCTGATGTACAAAATTCAGGAAGGCAGTGTGCAGGAAGCAAATGCTGCACGTAAACAGCTTGCTGAAGAATTGTTGGCTATTGGGCCGATTTTCAGAGAAATGCCTTTCTTCATGAGTGAAGAATTCAGCTTGGTGGATTGTTATTTGTCTCCGCTGCTGTGGCGTTTGCCTGTCTTGGGGGTTGAGCTGTCAGGCTCAGGTGCAAAAGATCTTCAAATCTATATGCAGCGTGTGTTTGAACGTGACGCATTCTTGGCTTCACTGACGGAAGCAGAACGTGAAATGCGTTTACAATCACGGAGTTAATATATGGAGATGACTCAAATGTCTCCACGCCGCCCCTATCTGTTACGGGCACATTATGAATGGCTGTTGGATAATGACATGACCCCGCATATTGTTGTGGATATTAACTTTTATGGCGTTAATGTCCCGCTGGAATATGCACAAAATGGGCAAATTATTTTGAATATCTCGCCGAGAGCGGTTGGCAATTTACAATTGACGAACGATGAAGTGAGGTTCAATGCCCGGTTTGGTGGTGTTGCCCGTCAAGTCAATGTTCCGATGGCTGCTGTGATTGCGGTTTATGCCCGTGAAAATGGCGCCGGCATGATGTTTGAGCCAGAACTCGCCTATGACGCGGATAATACTGAGTCAGAAGAAACGGATACACCGACAGCAGATAATCTGGTGCTTATCCATAATAGTCAGCATGATAGAAAAGCATCTCACGATAGTGATTTGCCGGATGACGAACCACCTCAACCGCCGAAAGGCCGCCCAACCTTGCGCGTCGTAAAATAATTGTTCAAAGTTCATGCCGAATAGATTTCAGGTTGCATCCGGCAAGGCTGCGGCTTGAAATATGAAGGGGTTCGTCAGGAACAAAAATAGAGGAGACATTAAATCTCCTCTATTTTTTATGACTCTTTTCTCGTACTGCCGGGCAATACTGCCAGTGATTAATAATATAATAAGTTATTAATATTATGAGTTATTAACACAGTGAGTCATTAATACTATAAATAAGTGCTATGCGCTTGCTCAAATGCCCATATACAGGATTCGATATTATTTCGATCTTTTCCCTTATTCGCTTTTTCCGCTGCCTTTAAGCTCCCTATCATTTTCTTAGCAAATGCCCTTTGTTGATTCAGTCCGGTGATCGTGGGTGGCATATTGCAGATATCAGTGAATGAGAGTGAGCGGTGTGTTTTTGCCAATGCTAATACCTCTACAGGATTTTCAATTAAAGCCATCGATAAAGCATTAATGATTTTCTGGGAAAACGCGGGATGGATATTCGGGGCGAGTTTAAAAGCAACTTGCAGCCATTGTTTATCACCGGTCGAAATATGATGGATAATTTGATCCTGCTCATATTCCGCGTTTATCTCAGCCACCACAGAATTGACGCCTCTTTCTTGGACTTGCTGAAAAATTTTTTCAGGCGTAGAGAATCTGGCAAGTGAAGGCAAACTTATCAAGGAGATGAAAAAGAAGGAGAGTATCTGTATGGGTAAACGCATATATTTCTACCTGTTATTATCACTTTAATGGTTTTTTATTTCACTGCTATTTAATCAGTTACGCTAAGTAATTTTCTTTCCGAAAAAAAGAAAACTTATCGCTGTATTACGGTATTGCACTATTGTTGTACTGCTATAATGAACGGGAGATTAAATCGATATATTTAACTTTAGCGTATAAGAATAGTCGCATAAATCCCAAAAATACAACTAATCTGGTAGTAAAAGAAAATAAAAAAATGGTGGTGTTTTTATTTTTGAGATCTTCTCCGGCTAAAGGGCCGGAGAAGTCATTAGGAAGAGGAATGAAATACTGCTATGGGGGACTACAACGGAATATTACACTTCAAGATAATCGAGAATACCGAAAGCGGCTCTTCTGCCTTCATCAATGGCGGTCACAACCAAGTCGGAACCACGTACAGCGTCCCCACCCGCGAATATCTTGGGGTTACTGGTTTGGAAAGGCAGGCTACTGGATCCAGGCGCTATAATGCGGCCTTTTTGATCGAGCCTGACGTGATGTTCATCCAGCCAGCTCATCGTGTGAGGTTTGAAACCAAATGCCATGATCACCGCATCGGCGTCTAGCAAAAACTCGGAACCTTGAACGATTTCAGCCTGACGACGGCCGTTTTCATCGACGGCACCCAGTTGTGTTTTTACCACTTTGACACCACAAACCTGCCCTGCACTGTTCACCTCAATGCGCATTGGCTGGAGGTTAAAGTGAAACTCAACACCTTCTTCTTTCGCATTTTTGACTTCACGGCGGGAGCCGGGCATATTTTCTTCATCCCGCCGATAGGCACAGATAACACGGGCTGCATCTTGGCGAATCGAAGTACGAACGCAGTCCATTGCGGTATCACCACCGCCCAGTACCAAAACACGTTTACCCTTCATATCAATATAAGGCTGTTCAGGCAGAGAAGGATAATCCATCAAATGACGGGTGTTGGCGATGAGAAAAGGCAAGGCGTCATATACCCCGTCAGCGTTTTCATTCTCCAGCCCGCCGTGGATGGATTGATAGGTGCCAACGCCAAGAAATACAGCATCAAATTCTTTTTTGAGTTCGGCCAGCGTGGTGTCTCGGCCTATCTCGGTATTTAGGCGGAATTCAATCCCCATTCCGGAAAACATTTCACGGCGGCGGATCATCACCTCTTTTTCCAGTTTAAAGGCGGGAATACCAAATGTGAGCAAGCCGCCAATCTCAGGATGGCGATCATAAACCACCACTTGTACCCCGTTACGGGTCAGGACATCTGCACAAGCCAGTCCTGCCGGCCCAGCACCAATCACGGCAACACGTTTACCTGTCGGGATAACATGCGACAGATCCGGTTTCCAGCCCATCGCGATAGCGGTATCGTTAATGTAGCGCTCAATATTGCCGATGGTGACAGCACCAAAGTCGTCATTCAGGGTGCAAGCCCCTTCGCACAGGCGATCTTGCGGACAGACCCGTCCACAGACCTCGGGTAAGCTGTTGGTCTGGTGTGATAACTCTGCGGCTTCAATGATGCGCCCTTCATTGGCAAGTTTCAGCCAATTCGGAATATAGTTATGTACAGGGCACTTCCATTCACAATAGGGGTTACCACAAGAAAGGCAGCGATCGGCTTGTGCCTGTGCCTGAATTTCAGCAAAGGGTTCATAAATTTCAACAAACTCTATTTTTCTGATTTTTAATGACTTTTTCGGTGGATCGACGCGCTGTAAGTCGATAAATTGATAAACATTCTGACTCATTATTCACTCCTTACTGTGCCTGAACCCGCAGTTCTGCCGAAGAACGGCTACGGTGCCCCAACAATGCGTTAATATCACTGGATTTAGGTTTGACCAACGCGAATTTATTGACCCATTGAGACCAATTTTCCAAGATGCCTTCACCGTGTTGAGAATTTGTCAGGCGCACATGTTCGGTGATTAACCCCCGCAGATGCTCTTTATGAATAGCAAGGGTATCTATTGAGAGCACTTCCACCAGTTCGGGATTGACACGCTTGCGGAAGTCATCAAATTCATCAAGCACATAAGCAAACCCCCCTGTCATGCCGGCACCAAAATTGACGCCAGTGCTGCCCAGCACACAGACGATCCCGCCGGTCATGTATTCACAGCCATTGTCGCCGATCCCTTCAATCACGCTAATGGCACCTGAATTACGTACAGCGAAACGTTCACCGGCATGCCCGGCAGCAAAGAGTTTCCCGCCTGTTGCACCATAAAGGCAGGTATTGCCGATAATTGTGGTTTCGTGACTTTTAAATGCCGAACCGACGGGAGGAAGGATCGCAATGCAGCCGCCAGCCATCCCTTTACCGACATAATCATTGGCATCGCCGATTAAAGTCAGTTCGACACCGGCCGCGTTCCAGACCCCAAAACTTTGCCCGGCGGTTCCATTGAAATTCAGTTTGATTGGATCGGCAGCCCGCCCCTGATCACCATACCGAGCCGCAATCTCACCGGAGAGAGAGGCACCCACCGAGCGATCCGTATTTTGGATATCAAAATAGAATGCCTTGCTTTGCGCGTTTTCCACATAAGGCATCGCTTGGGTGACGATTAATTTATTCAGCGTCCCTTGGTCAAAAGGAGGGTTACCTTCTGTGCAATGCAGCGCTTTACCCGCGTGAGGCTCTGCCGTTTCCAGCAAGGGTGCAAGATTGAGCTTGCTTTGCTTGGCAGAAATTCCCTCAAGTATTTCCAGCAAGTCTGTCCGGCCAATCAGGTCAGTCAGTTTTTTCACCCCTAATTGCGCCATCAACTCGCGTGTTTCCTGCGCAATAAAGCGGAAATAATGAATGACGCGTTCTGGCAGGCCGTGATAATGAGATTGGCGCAGCTTTTCGTCTTGGGTAGCAACACCGGTAGCACAGTTATTTAAGTGGCAGATCCGCAGGTATTTACAGCCAAGGGCAACCATGGGGCCAGTGCCAAAACCGAAACTTTCGGCACCTAAAATCGCCGCCTTGATGATATCCAGCCCGGTTTTCAACCCCCCATCAACCTGAAGGCGGATTTTATGGCGCAGCCCGTTGGCAACCAGCGCTTGTTGGGTTTCCACGAGTCCCAATTCCCACGGGCAACCTGCATATTTGACCGAAGACAGCGGGCTTGCCCCTGTTCCGCCATCATAACCGGCAATGGTGATCAGGTCGGCATAGGCTTTGGCAACACCGGTGGCAATGGTGCCTACGCCGGGTTCGGAAACCAGTTTGACCGAGATCAGCGCCTTCGGATTTACCTGCTTAAGATCGAAAATCAATTGGGCCAGATCTTCAATTGAATAAATATCGTGATGGGGCGGCGGAGAAATCAGCGTGACTCCCGGAACCGAGTAGCGCAGCTTGGCAATATAAGGCGTGACCTTATCCCCCGGCAATTGGCCGCCTTCCCCGGGTTTTGCGCCTTGGGCAACTTTTATCTGGATCACATCGGCACTGGCTAAGTACGCTGGCGTCACTCCAAATCGGCCGGAGGCGACTTGCTTAATGCGGGAAACTTTCTTGGTATGATAACGCGCAGGATCTTCTCCGCCTTCGCCGGAGTTGGAAAAACCGCCCAGCGTATTCATCGCTTCTGCCAGTGCCTCATGGGCTTCCGGGCTGAGTGCGCCAATTGACATGGCTGCGGTATCAAAACGCTTAAACAGGGCTTCTGCCGGCTCAACATCGTCAAGGTTAATCGGCGCATCTTTAGGCGCAAGAGTCAGCAGATCCCGCAAGGTTGTGATGGGACGCCCATTAACCAGCTCGGCATATTTCAGGTAATCACGGTAATTGCCACTGTGAACGGCGGCCTGCAACGTACTGACAATATCAGGGTTATAAGCGTGATATTCCCCATTATGCACATATTTTAGCAGTCCCCCTTGATCGATGGCGTGGCGATGCAGCCATGCCCGTTTGGCAAGATTACGCAGATCTTGCTCAAAATCGCTGAAATCTGCCCCGCCAATGCGGCTGGCGACGCCATTGAAGCAGAACTCTGTCACATCGGGATGCAAACCGACAGCTTCAAACAATTTAGAGCAGCGATAAGAGGAGATGGTAGAGATGCCCATTTTGGACATAATCTTATACAGCCCCTTATTAATGCCATTGCGATAATTCAGCATCACGCGGGCATAGGGCGTATTGATGGTGCCGTCATCCACCATTTTTCCCAGTGACTCATAGGCGAGATAGGGGTAAACCGCAGTAGCGCCAAAACCGATCAAGACCGCAAAATGGTGTGGATCACGCGCACTGGCGGTTTCGACGATCAAATTGGTATCGCAGCGCAGGTTTTTCTCAACCAGACAGTGTTGGATCGCCCCGACCGCCATGGGCGCAGGGATTGGTACATTTTCCGGTGAAATATTGCGATCGGACAGCACCAGCAATACAGCACCGTGGCGGGCAAGCTCTTCCGCCCTTTCACATAAAGCTGAAACAGCGCGTTTTAGCGTGATCTCTTGGGGATTGAAGGTCAAATCCAAGCGTTCAGCGCGATAATAGGATTCCTGATGGGTTGTCAGTTGCACAAAATCGGAGTAGAGCAGAACCGGCGATGCAAAACACAGCCGATGAGCCTGCCCTTCTGCTTCACAAAAGACATTCATTTCCCGGCCGATACGCGTCGCCAGAGACATCACATGGGCTTCACGCAAGGGATCGATGGGCGGATTGGTCACTTGGGCGAACTGCTGACGAAAATAGTCGTAGATAATGCGTGGGCGGCTGGAAAGCACAGCCAGCGGCGTATCATCGCCCATTGAACCTGTCGCTTCTTGGGCGTTTTCACCGAAGGTACGGATAATTTGATCCAATTCCTCATTACTGTAGGCAAACTGTTTGTGATAAGTCGCCAACAAGTGATCATCCAAATCTCTCTGCCCGACCTGTTCTTCCGGCAACGCTTCAAATGGAATCAAGCGCTTGACGTTTTTCTCCAGCCACTCTTTATAAGGATGGCGGCTTTTCAAATCATTATCCGTTTCAGCAGAGTGGAGAATACGGCCCTCATAGGTATCGATGACCATTAATTCACCAGGTCCAACACGGCCTTTCTCGACAACTTCATCGGGTTGGTAATCCCAGATACCGATTTCGGAAGCACAGGTAATCAGCTTATCTTTGGTGATCACATAACGGGCAGGGCGCAGGCCATTGCGATCCAGATTACAGGCGGCATAGCGCCCATCGGAAATCACGATGCCGGCCGGCCCATCCCAAGGTTCCATGTGCATGGAATTAAAATCGAAGAACGCCCGCAGATCATCATCCATATCCGGATTATTTTGCCATGCCGGTGGAACGAGCAAACGCATTGCACGGATTAAATCCATCCCCCCATTGAGAAACAGTTCCAGCATATTATCCAGTGAACTGGAATCAGACCCTGTTTCATTCACAAAAGGCGCGGCAGTCTGTAAATCAGGGATAAGGGGGGTGCGGAATTTATAGGCTCGCGCCTTGGCCCACTCACGGTTTCCCGTAATGGTGTTGATTTCCCCATTGTGCGCCAGATAGCGAAAGGGTTGTGCCAGCGGCCAGCGGGGAACGGTGTTGGTTGAAAAGCGCTGATGGAACAAACAAATAGAAGATTCCATGCGCAAATCGGCTAAATCAGGGTAGAAACGCGGTAAATCCGCCGCCATGCACAGCCCTTTATAAATGGTCACCAGATTGGACAGGCTGCAAATATAAAAGTCGTTATCGGTGATGCGTTTTTCGATGCGGCGACGGGAAACGAACAGGCGACGTTCCAGATCTTGCGCCCGCCATCCGGCGGGGGCATTGATAAAGACTTGTTCAATACGGGGGAGGCTGGATAAGGCAATCTCACCTAAGATATCGCGATTAATAGGGACTTCCCGCCAACCCACAATGGACAGGGTTTCATGTTGTAATTCCTGTTCGATAATATCACGACATGATTGGGCGATTTTGGCATCCTGACTGAGAAACAGCATGCCGACAGCATAATTTTTAGCGAGCCGCCATGACTGCTCGTTGGCGATCATTTGAAAGAAACGGTCTGGCTTCTGCATCAACAGGCCACAGCCGTCCCCGGTTTTCCCATCCGCCAGAATCGCACCGCGGTGCTGCATCCGAGCCAGTGCGTGTATGGCGGTGCGCACCACCTTGTGGCTTGGCTCTCCTTCAATATGTGCGATTAATCCAAAGCCACAGTTATCTTTTTCCTGCAATCTATTATACAACATTGTAAAGCTCCCCAAGTTCTGTCCGACTTTCTGTCTGACTCTCACATTCATCCGCGAGATGGTATAGAGATATATTATTTCTACAGGCGTCTAATTTGCGCCCTCAGCAAAACGCCGCTTGTGTTATTGGCATTAACAAGCGGTAGGTCAAATGATGTTATGTCATCGGTTGTCACTGCATAAATATGAGTCAGATAATTCTCTGACGGGTGATTTTCAGTGAATTCCCAACTTAACGGTAAAAGTAGAGTAGGTCAAATAGTGTTAAATCGGGTTTTTTGTCGATATTTTCTCTTTATTTTGTTGTTTTTAATGAGTAAATGGCGTTTTTTTTGATTTTGTGACTAAGATCATCTCTCTTAAATGATGTGAGTTATATCACTAAAATCACCACATTATCTATTTTATATATGCTTTAAAACGTATCATTTTCGATATTTTAATCTGGTATTTCATTATAAGTTGGATTTATATTGCATATTTTTTGGTTTCTAAGAGAATGCGGTTGGTTGTTTTTTCATCTAAAAAAGCATGCTTGAAGCTTAATTGCATAATTATTCTGATTATTTGATGTTTTATTCCTCATCGGAAATTAAGGGTGATATCCCTTAACGAAGTTGGGATTTTTTTACGTTATGATTCAACTTGGTGACTTTGGCTGGGAATAATTTTACTGGGAGCGGTTATGAAACTCATTCGGGGGCTTGCCCAATATTATGTCGATTTGATGATGAAACTGGGGCTGGTGCGCTTTTCGATATTACTTGCATCGGTGTTGGTGATCCTTGCGATGGCGATGCAGATGGCGGTGACATTCGTACTGCATGGAGAAGTACAGGGTATTGATTTAATTCGCTCCATCTTTTTTGGTCTGTTAATTACCCCTTGGGCGGTCTATTTTCTTTCCGTCGTCGTCGAACAGCTTGAAGAGTCCCGTCAGCGCTTATCGAGCCTGGTCGCAAAACTTGAAGAAATGCGTCAGCGTGATGCAACATTAAACCAACAACTCAAAGAAAACATTGCGCAATTGAATCAGGAGATCAATGACAGGGAAAAGGCGGAAAAAGCCCATTTGATTTTGCTGGATAAACTCAAATTGGAAATGGAACACCGTGAAAAAACCCAGATTGAGCTTGAGCAGCAATCCGTGCTCTTGCGTTCATTTCTGGATGCCTCCCCCGATTTGGTTTATTACCGCAATGAAGATAATGAATTTTCCGGCTGTAACAGGGCGATGGAGTTGCTGACAGGCAAAAGCGAAAAACAGCTCATTGGCCTGACACCAACGGAAGTTTACGATAAAGAAATTGCCAGTAAGGTGATGGAAACCGACGAAAAAGTCTTTCGCCACAATGTCTCCCTGACTTATGAGCAATGGCTGGTTTATCCCGATGGGCGCAAAGCCTGTTTTGAACTCAGGAAAGTGCCTTTTTATGATCGCGTTGGCAAGCGACATGGGTTAATGGGATTCGGGCGCGATATCACGGAGCGTAAGCGCTATCAGGATGCGTTGGAGAACGCCAGCAGGGATAAGACGACGTTTATCTCCACGATTAGCCATGAGCTTCGTACGCCTTTAAATGGCATTGTGGGTTTAAGCCGGATCTTGCTGGATACCGACTTAACCCCAGAGCAAGGTAAATACTTGGAAACGATCCATGTCAGCGCCATTACTTTGGGTAATATTTTCAATGATATCATTGAATTAGATAAAATTGAGCGCCGTAAAATCCAACTTGATAACCAACCGGTTGATTTCACGGGGTTTATGACAGATTTGGAGAACATTTCAGGCTTATTGGCACAGCCGAAAGGGATTAAATTTGTTCTGGAACCAGAGCAACCATTACCCGCCAAAGTCCTGGCCGATGGAACCCGTTTGCGGCAAATCTTGTGGAACCTGATCAGCAATGCTGTGAAATTTACCCCTCAAGGTGAGATTAAGGTGCGTATCTGGCGTGAAGAGGGAGGGCGCTTATTATTTGAAGTGACGGACTCCGGCATTGGCATTCCTGCTGACGAGCTGGAAAAAATCTTCGCCATGTATTATCAGGTTAAAGACAGTGCTGGCGGACGCCCTGCCACCGGAACCGGGATTGGCCTTGCTGTCTCGAAGCGCCTTGCTCAAAGCATGGGCGGGGACATTGTGGTGAAGAGTGCGTTAGGCAAAGGTTCTTGTTTTACGCTGTCTGTCGTTGCGCCTGCTATTGATGAACAGCCAGAAGGGAAGGTGGAACCAGACACCCTGCCGTTACCGGCACTTAACATTTTACTGGTCGAAGATATTGAATTGAACGTCATTGTGGCCCGTTCCGTACTGGAGAAATTGGGGAACAGTGTGGATGTCGCCATGAATGGCCATGATGCACTGGCCATGTTTGATCCTGATGAATATGACTTAGTGCTACTGGATATCCAATTGCCGGATATGACGGGGCTGGATATCGCCCGTCAATTGCACCAGCGTTATCCTTCCCAATCCTTGCCGCCTTTGATCGCCCTGACGGCGAATGTATTAAAGGATAAAAAAGAATACCTTGATGCCGGTATGAATGGGGTACTCAATAAGCCTTTATCCGTCAAGGAATTAACAGCCGTGATAGAACAATATTGGAGTAAGGGCGCTGGATCTGAAAACACCTTACCGGCGGAAATAGAGAGTGTGGAGCAGGGTGAAGAGCGGCTGGATACGGAAATGCTTAACCAATATATCGAACTGGTCGGGGCAAAAATGATTGCCGACAACCTGACCATTTTTGAAACCATGATGCCAAATTACCTTGCTTTGCTGGACTCCAATATGACGGCCAGAGATCAAAAAGGGATCACGGAAGAAGCGCATAAGATTAAAGGCGCGGCGGGTTCAGTCGGATTACGCCATTTGCAGCAATTGGCGCAACACATTCAGTCACCGGATTTACCTGCATGGTGGGATAATGTTCAGGAATGGGTGGATGAGTTAAAGTCGGAGTGGAAGAAAGATATAGAAATATTGAGAAATTGGTTATCAAGCGTTACAAAAAAATAACCCCAACCGAAGTTGGGGTGCGCTAATACTGCGCCAACACCAGGGAAACTTGTTTGCCCGCTTATCTATGGTTTATTTTCGACGCGAGCAGTTAAAGAATTCTTTCACACAGAACACAAGTACCAACATAGCAAAGATAAGAATTTTTGTTACAAGATTCATTAAAATCTGTGATGAAGATTGGTGTTTAACCCTCTAAGGGGTTAAGCATTAATCTACTACAAATGGAGAGAAATATGAAATCTGTTGCCGTTATATTGAGTGGGTGTGGCGTGTACGACGGAAGTGAGATCCACGAATCAGTTCTGACTATGCTCTCTTTAAGCCGTCTTGGCGCCAAAGTGTCTTTTTTTTCGCCTGATGAGGTACAACATCATGTTATTAATCACCTTAATGGCGAAGAGAAACCAGAAAGCCGCTACATCATGGAAGAGTCAGCCCGCATAACACGGGGAAATATACAGCCTTTATCCAAAGTTAATATCAATGAGTTGGATGCGTTAATTATTCCCGGTGGTTTTGGCGCGGTTAAAAATTTATGTAATTTCGCATTCAAAGGATCGGATTGTGAAATAAATAAGGAATTATTAAGTATCGTGCAGGGCATGCACCAGCAAGGTAAGCCAATGGGGTTTATGTGCATCTCCCCGGTGATGGTACCTAAAATATTAGGCAAACCGATAAAAGTCACCATTGGTAATGATCCAGAAACCGTGACTCAAATAGAGCGAATGGGCGGGGTACACATTGAGTGTCCGGTTGATGACATTGTTATTGATTTTGAACACAAAATTGTAACAACGCCCGCTTATATGCTTGCCGAATCTTTGGCTCAGGCAGAAAAGGGAATTGATAAATTGGTGAGAAAAATATTGGAAATGATTGAGTAAGCGGATGGGAAATCCTTTTTCAATATTGTGGCGCTGGCTGAAAAAAATTGTCGTGTCGATCACAGTTCTGTGGTTTGTGGCTGTCATCGCTTTTTCATTTCTGCCGGTTCCGTTTTCCATGATAATGATTGAGAGACAAATTGCAGCCTTAACGTCAATTAATTTCTCTTATGTTTCTCATTCCTCATGGGTGGATCAGAAGCAAATTTCACCCTATATGGCATTAGCTGTTATGGCCGCAGAAGATCAAAAATTCCCAAAACATTGGGGATTTGATTTTGATGCTATCGAAACTGCTATGGCATATAACAAAAAATATCAGAAGCGAATTCGGGGGGCGTCAACAATTTCCCAGCAAACCAGCAAAAATTTGTTTCTCTGGGAAGGGCGTAGTTGGGTAAGGAAGGGGTTAGAGGCGGGAATGACCACCGTGTTAGAATTATTGTGGTCAAAGCAACGTATTTTAACGGTCTATCTTAACATTGCTGAGTTTGGCGATGGCATTTTTGGTGTTGAGGAAGCCGCCCAGCGTTATTTTGGCAAATCTGCCTCTCGATTAACGGCTTCTGAATCTGCATTGCTCGCTGCTGTACTGCCGAACCCGCATCGTTATAAAGTGAACGCCCCCTCCAGATATGTACTGCAACGTCAACAATGGATTTTGCGGCAAATGCAGTTAATGGGAGGCGTGAATTATTTGAAACAAAATGATTTGCAATGGGAGAGATAA
>NZ_JAQRFK010000065.1 GCF_028598745.1 Xenorhabdus sp. IM139775 | reverse complement strand
TTCCATCATGCTTCTTCTGCTCCTGTGATAATCCAGTTTTCTTCTTGCTGTGCGAGAATGGCACAGGCAGGTTTGGCGGCAAATTCCACTTCCGGCAATGGCTCCACCCCCTCCGGCAGTAGCAAGGAAATCCCGCGCCCGCTGCCGCCTGAACCCTGCCCGACGTTAATCGGTGAAGACAAAATCCCGCCCGGCGTGACTTTCAGAAAACTGCCGCCGACTTTCAGGGTAATTTCTGCCGCCGCTTCCAGCACCACTTTACCGCCGCTTTTCAGGTGGATTTCCTGCCCGCTGTCAATCACCGTAGCGTCGCCGGTCTGGATATGCTGGCTGCCCGCAATCCGGTGGGAGACATCGCCTTCGGTGGTGATTTTGCGTGAACCGGCCACCTGATGGTGGTCATCGGCGCGGATATCGTGGTAACGGTTATTATCAATGCGTTGTTTCTGGTCATGTTTGATATGCCAGTACGCATCGTTTTCAATATGGGCGGTAAAATCTTTCTGGCCGTGGACATAGACTTCTTCACTGCCTTTGGCATCTTCAAACCGCAGTTCGTTAAAGCCCTTGCCTTTATGGGTTTTGGTCTTGAAGGTGGTGCGGGTTTTCTCGGCAGGTAAGTCCAGCGGTGGGCGGTTGAGGCCGTTATAGACACTGCCGGTAACAATTGGTCGGTCAATATCGCCATTGAGGTAAGAGATGATGACTTCCTGCCCGATACGCGGTATCGCCATAAAACCAAAGCCATTGCCGTTCCAGCCCTGTGCTACACGCACCCAGCAGGAGGCACTGTCATCGGCTTGGTCATAGCGGTTCCAGTGGAAGTGCACTTTTATCGCCCCGTCTTTATTGACGAAAATTTCCTCACCTTCGGGGCCGACCACCATCGCGGTTTCATCACCATCGGCCAGTGGTTTGTAGTGGAACGGTGGACGCCAGTCGGCAAGGCCGTCGATAAAGCTGAAGTGATTGCTGAGTGTTGTACCTTCTCCGCCGTTATCGCCCAGTACTTGCGGACAGCGCCCGTGATGGCTGATACCGACAATCTGCCAGCGGGCATTCAGTGGCGTATGCGGGTGATTTTTAATCTCAAAGATTTTGCCGGGCATCAGTTTGATGCAGTTGCTGTTGCCGCTGCCGGTCTTTTTCTGGTTATCCAGCGCTTCATGGCGGTATTTGAGAAACGGTTTGGCGGCGGCGTCTTTCTGGAAACGCCCGTAGCTTTCAAACACGGTATACGGCGTTTGACTGCCAAAATCACGAAAACCTTCACTGCTGGTCATATGGGAGAGGTGATAACGCGGGTTGTCGTAGTTAAAGTCCTTGTGGAGGCTGCGCTGCGGGCTCATCCCGACACCCAGCCGTACCTGATAAATTGCATCCATGCCGTGGGCGGTTTCCGGTTGCGGGTTGTATTGCAGCGGCAGTCCCGCCGTCATCCCCAGATGGCTGTCACTGAAAAATAACGTTTCATCCTCAAACCAGAAACTGATGCCTTCTTCCGCCGCCAGACGGCTGAAAAACCCATAGTCCGATTCCCGCTTCTGGGTCACGTATTCGCGGTCTTGGTGGGGGTCATAGAGCTTCGAATCCGCCTTTACCCGGTGTTTTTTCAGCAGGCCATTTAAGATGGCAGGCACATTTTGCTGATGGAAAATCCGGCTCTCCTGATTGAGCGTCAGGCGCCAGAGGGCAGGGCGCACTGTCATACTATAAAGGGTTTTATTGCCGTCGGTGCCTGCCCAATCGGCGTGGGAGATGAGACCGGTGATTTTGCGCTGCGCCTGTTCCCCGTAAAAGATTTGCAGCACCGCTTCCTGCATCAGTAAGGCATTCAAGTTCACCTCATCCAACGGTTTAAACGGGTTTGGTGTGTGGGTTTTGACCAGTGTCAGGTTCAGGGTAAACAGCGCCGATAACCCTTCCTGCAAGGAAAACTCCCCTACGCTAAACGTGTTTTCGGGCAGTCCCGCGACCTGAAAAGTAAACCGTAATCCACTTTTGGCGGCGGGCAGCCTGTCGATGATATTCTTCATCATGGTGTGTTTTACTCCTTGATTGTGATGGACGGATTGCGGAAACAGCGGGGTTAAGCGTGAGTTTTACCCAATGTCCGCGAACCGGACGTTAGCGTCACCTGCCGTGCCAGTGCCCGCAGGTAGGTCAATTTTTGCAGGTACAGCGATTCCTTGTTGTTTTTCATTTAACTTTTATATTCCTAATGTAATGATTGATAATTAATCGGCACATTATGGATAAAGTTTATATGAAATCAATGAACTATAATTAAATGTGATTTATTGCTCTCATTTATTTATTTTAAATATTGATTAAATACAAATTTTTTATGATTTGGGAAAAGTCTTAAGAGCAGCAAATAAAAAAGCGGCATAGATTCGTGCCGCTTTGATGTTGATGAATTTCAGTTGAGATAGGTAAATGCGGTGGTGACTCGTTTTACGCCGCTGGTTTCGCTGGCGATTTTCGCAGCGGCAGCGCCTTCTTGTCGCGTGACGATGCCAAACAAAAAGGCTTCACCATCTTCTGTCACCACTTTGATGCTGGAGGATTTCACGGCATCGCTGGCTAAAATTTTGGAGCGCACTTTGGTCGTCAGCCAAGTATCCGCAGAGGCCGTGGCCAACGTGACGGGATTGCCCTGACGGATCTCGTTATATACCACGTCGGTGCCTTCAACTTTTGACGCAATCTGTTTCGCCCGTTCAGCCAGAGCCATATTGGGGCTTTGGCCTGTTAAGAGAATTTTAGCCTGATACACCGTCACGACCACGCGGGCTTGGGCCTTGATTTGTGGGTCTTTACTGATGGCGTTGCTGACACGTGCTTCCAGCGTGGTATCGTCAACTTGTTGCCCGACGGTTCGCGGATCTGAGCCGGCTTTGGTGGCAATCGCGGCGGAACCCACGACGGCAGCACCAATACATCCTTGCAATAGCATTGCACTGAAAAATACCAATAATAGAGAAAATAACCGCATAAGTTGGCTCCTTATTCATCCTGATGAGGGAATAACGTGTTGTCGATTAAGTCGCACAGGCAATTGATTGTCAACATATGAACTTCTTGGATCCTGACGCTGTGATGTGAGGGAATGCGTATCTCAACATCCTGAGGGCCGAGTAAACCCGCCAGTTCGCCGCCATCGTAGCCTGTTAATGCGACAATCGTCATATCACGTGTCACTGCTGCTTCCACCGCTTTGATGATATCCCGACTGTTGCCATGGGTCGAAATAGCAAGCAGGACGTCCCCGGTATGTCCCAGTGCCCTGACTTGCTTGGCGTAAATTTCGTCAGGCTGTTTACTGTTGGCGATAGCAGTGACTACGACATTATCAGCATTCAACGACAGAGCAGGCAGGCTTGGCCGATCGGTTTCAAAGCGATTAATCATGCTGGCTGCAAAACGTTGTGCGGTTGCGGCCGAACCACCGTTACCACAGCAAAGAATTTTGTTGCCGTTCAGCAGTGATTGCACCATCATCATTGCAGCGCGTGATATGGCATCGGGTAATGCTTCTGCTGCTGCGATTTGAGTTTGAATACTTTCTGTAAAGCAGACTTTAATTCTATCCAGCACGTTATGACCTATGTATATTGGAATTATTGAGTTAGCGAGAAAATCGAGAATCTAGTGAAATAGGTTCTCATTCAGGTGAAGGCGTTTTTCAGCCATTCAAATTCCTGTCCTGTTATTGCACAAACATCGAAGCGGCACGGTGCCGTTTCCAGGCATTCATTGCGTCGGGACAGCCAGACAGCCGCTGTATATAAGAGCTTTCTGCGCTTACTTTGGGTAATTGTAGCAATGGCTCCACCATATTGTGCATTCCGGCGGAAACGGACTTCGACAAATACCCATGTTTGTTTATCGCGCATAATCAGATCGATTTCCCCGCCACGAATTTTCACATTCTCAGCAACGAAGACAAGCCCCTGTTTTTGCAAAAACAGTTTAGTCTGATGCTCATAATGGTGCCCCAGCGCATAGTGATTGTTCATTGGTTTTTTCATCCTGAAATGACCACGATACTTTTCATTATGATACTTTTCATTATGATACTTTTAATCATAGAGAATAATCACAGAGAATTATTCACCTCATTGGGATTATCCCCTTGTCCGGTACTATTGATATCAGTGCTGTCAGTATTTTCTGTGTTATTGATACCTTCTGGATGATGGGTATTTTCAGTGCCATTCGCTTTGTCAGTGCGATTGTCGGGAATTATGCGGCCATGATTGAATTGCATCCAAGGCAACTGACGTAAGATGGTGCAGTTGTCCATCACGGACAGCTCCCCTGAAGCACCGCTCAGGTGGAATCCCATTTCTTGCTGCATTCGGGTAAATTGATTGGCCAGTGACCACGCATCAATGCCCATGGCATAGAGGCGCATCAGGGAATAATCATTGGCAAATTTTTGAGCTGCTTGCTGCATTAATGGCACATTGATACCGGTTAGCAATGGAATATCGCTAAACTGCATGCCATCCATCTCCAGGCGGAAATCGGGGCCTGAGCCAGATTTATTACTGCGCGAACTGGCATAGAGGGTGGGTTTTTTACGGGTGCTGATGGCCATATCGATCATTGGCTTGATGATGGTCAGTTCATCGGCTGTTGCGACAATGTAAACGGCATCGACAGGGCCAGTGGCTGAACTGGCGGCAATTATCGGGGTACCGGACAAGCGAATACCAATACCACGATTCATGGATTGCCGCATTTCATTCGGCGTGCCAAAAGTCTGTTGCAATACCGCCTGTCCCCCCAGTTTTTGCCACTCTTGCGCAAAGGCATTGGCAACGCGGGAGCCTAATTCAGTACGAGGGATTAACACTAAAGGGCTGTGCTTTTGCTGTTGCCAGATATGCAGGGCGGCATTTTTTGCCTCATCCTCAGGAGAGAGGGAGAAATAACAGATATTCGGCTGTCTTTGCGGTGTATCGAGTTCATTAAGCGCCAGAATATTTAATGGCGTTTCAATTTGAGCCAACTGTTCTACGTTAGGTTTCAGTAAGGGGCCAACAACCAGGGTAACGCCATCTTGTTTAGCCTGTTGCAGCAATTCGGCCAGTGGCTGGCTGTCAGTATCATAGATTTTGACCGCCTGATCGTTGATAGGGGCATCATTAATCTCGGTATTTTCGGGGGGGAGCGATGGCTCAGCGTTAACCGCTTCATTTGCATCGCTGGCATTTGCCGGCAATGATGATTCTGGCAACGAAGGGTTTGGCAACGAAGGGTTTGGTAACGACGGTTTTGGTAATCCTTTTTGTGCATCAAGGAAACCTTGCCGGATCGCGTCACCAAATATTTTCGCCTGACCGCTTAAAGGCAGAAATAACCCAATGGTCGCATGGCTGCCTTTGCCTTCTTGCAACATTTGTTGCAGGACAGTAGGTAAACTGCGTGCAGCAGGATTGTGTGGATAGCGGATTTGCCAATCATGGATAGCCAGACGCAGTTTATCGAGATCCTGTGTATTGGCCAGCTGTTTATTGGATTGATAAGTGTTGAGTAAATCAAGCCAGCCCTGCAACGTATATTCATTGGCATTAATCACCAATTCACTCATTTGCTGTGGGGAGAGTTGCGTCAGTAACTGCCAAGTCTCATCAAGGTTTTTTTGGCGGGCAGCGTCGTTTGTTGCGTAGGACTCCAATGCGATGTAAGCACGGATAACCTCCAACGAGGGTTGATTGTGTGCCGCGTCAATAATGGCTTGGTAGCGGTTAATCTCTGCGCTGATATTGTCCTGAGGCTCAGAAGTTGGTTGCCCTTGCTGTTTGGGCATGGTACACCCTGCAATAATCATAGCTGACAGCAGTGCTGTATAAATTAAACCAGTTTTGAAACGCACAAAAATTGAGGGAAGCATACTGTATCCAGTGATGTTTTTTTCAAAGATGCTCAATTTTAAATCGGTCATTCGGATGAAACAATGAATCAAACCAATCGAGCAGTGGTTACGACATCCACGCTGTATGTTGTGCCAACCCCTATTGGAAATCTGGGGGATATTACTCAGCGCGCTCTTGAAGTTCTTAAACATGTCGATCTGATTGCGGCTGAAGATACGCGACACACTGGCTTGTTGCTTCAACATTTTGCCATTAATGCGCGCATGTTCGCACTTCACGATCATAATGAACAGCAGAAAGCAGATCAATTGCTTACGAAACTCGAACAAGGGGCAAGCATCGCCTTGGTGTCTGATGCGGGGACGCCTTTGATCAACGATCCGGGTTATCATTTGGTTCGCCGTTGTCGTGAAGCCGGTATCAATGTGGTTCCACTGCCCGGCCCTTGTGCGGCAATCACCGCACTGTCGGCTGCCGGCTTGCCTTCCGATCGCTTCTGTTATGAAGGTTTTTTGCCTGCCAAAAGTAAGGGGCGTCAGGATACCTTGCGTGAGTTGGCACAAGAGCCACGAACGCTGATTTTCTATGAGTCAACACATCGTCTGTTGGACAGTTTAGAAGATATTGTCAAAGTGTGGGGCGCAGATCGCTATGTCGTGTTGGCGCGTGAATTGACCAAAACGTGGGAGTCTATTCAAGGTATGCCCGTCGGTGAACTGCTGGCATGGGTCAGGGAAGAGGAAACCCGCCGTCGGGGAGAGATGGTTCTGATTGTGGAAGGATATCGTAAACCCGCCGAGGATAGCTTGCCACCGGAAGCCTTGCGAACATTGGCTGTGCTGCAAAAAGAGCTGCCATTGAAAAAGGCGGCGGCATTGGCGGCAGAGATCCACGGTGTAAAGAAAAATGCCTTGTATCGTTATTCGCTCGATCAAAACCCGGACTTGGATCAAATTGAAGAAGACGTGTAAAACCCCTATACATTGAATAGTAAACCTCTTATAATCCGCGCCGGAGTTGACTAGACAGTCGCTGCTTTATTGCTCTTTCGGGAGAAGTAAAGGGGAGGAAAGTCCGGGCTCCATAGGGCAGGGTGCCAGATAACGTCTGGGAGGTGAAAGCCTACGACCAGTGCAACAGAGAGCAAACCGCCGATGGCCCAGTTTTGTTTGCAAAAACAAATTTGGGATCAGGTAAGGGTGAAAGGGTGCGGTAAGAGCGCACCGCGCGATTGGTAACAGTTCGTGGCACGGTAAACTCCACCCGGAGCAAGACCAAATAGGGGTTCATAGGGTACGGCCCGTACCGAACCCGGGTAGGTTGCTTGAGCCAGTGCGCAAGTGCTGGCCTAGATGAATGGCTGTCCAAGACAGAACCCGGCTTATCGGTCAACTCCACAGATTTAGCCCTATAGAGCAGATTGCTTTATAGGGCTTATTCTTTTGCTGGCAGAATAGCGTTTCCAGTCGCACAAGGCGTCAGGCGAAAAAGGAATTAATCCGCCAAGTCAATCAATAATCCTCGAAATGGCGTTTCCGCCTGTAATATCACGTTCTGTTCTTCCTGAATAAAGGCTCCATCCCCGCATTTGATTTTTACGTTGTCATGTTTGTGAACAGCAGTTATTGCGTTGCCACTAATGGATTGCAGGTAAGCATGTTTGCCACGTAAAGCCAAAATCTGGCTGCCATGGGGCTTTAGTTCGAGATAGCTTATCCATACTTGCTGACGCAGGGACATGCTATTGTTTTCTGACGTCGGAGAAGCCAGTAATGTGAGCGGCTGATCTGGCAGTACCTTACGCTGTAATGGCTGTGTTTCTTGCTGAGGACAGGCATTGAGCCAGAGTTGCAGCCGTGTCAGGGGTATTGTGTCACTGATATTGTGCTCGCTGTAACGAATTCCCTGACGGGCAGAAAACAGCAAGCAATCCCCCTGACGTGCATGGAAGTGATTGCCTTCACTGTCCCGATATTCGGCTTCGCCTTGCAGAACAATATTCAGGACATCAACATGAGGATAAGATTTGGGTTGGAACTCGGCTTTGGGTGCCAACACTTCCTGATTAAGTACCCGCAGCGCTCGGTAGTTCAAAAATTTTGGGTCAAAATAGTGACCAAATGAAAAAGTATAGCGAGCCTGTAGCCAGCCATAATCTGCTTTTCCGCATTGATTTGCTGTTCTCGTTATTATCATGCCTGTTATCTCTTTGGCCATAGATCGATGACCCTCGATCTTAATTATCTGGACGTTGAAATGTTAGCCAGTTAATCTGGTGACTATATTCAAAATTCCTGATTGAGAAATATATGGGCAAAGAACGTGCGCTTACTTTGGAATCCCTGCGCGTCATGGATGCGATAGACCGACGGGGAAGTTTTGCTGCCGCAGCGGATGAGTTGGGTCGGGTGCCTTCTGCACTGAGTTATACCATGCAGAAATTGGAAGAAGAATTGGATGTCGTATTGTTTGATCGCTCGGGTCATCGCACGAAATTTACTAATGTTGGCCGGATGTTGCTGGAGCGGGGGCGATTACTGCTTGAGGCGGCGGATAAATTGACCGCAGATGCAGAAGCGCTTGCCCGTGGCTGGGAAACCCACCTGACGATTGTGTGTGAAGCGCTGTTCCCGATCACATCGCTTTTTCCGCTGGTGGATAAATTAGCAACTAAATCGAATACCCAATTTTCGTTAATCACGGAAGTGCTGGCGGGGGCTTGGGAACGTTTGGAAACGGGGCAGGCTGATATTGTGATTGCCCCGGATCTGCATTTCAGGGCTTCTGCCGAAATAAACTCGCGGGTGCTTTATTCCATTAATAATGTCTATGTTGCCAGTGTCACGCATCCCATCCATCATGAACCGGAACCCCTGACTGATGCCACACGGGTGAAATATCGTGGCATCGCCGTGGCGGATACAGCAAGGGAGCGTCCGGTGTTGACGGTGCAATTATTGGATAAACAACCGCGTTTAACGGTGAGTTCACTGGAAGATAAACGCCGGGCGCTTTTGGCCGGCTTGGGCGTGGCAACCATGCCATATCCTTTGGTAGAACAAGATATTGCCGAAGGTCGCTTGCGGGTGATTGGTTCGGAATATAGCCATGAAACCAGCATTATCATGGCATGGCGGCGTGACAGCATGGGAGAAGCCAAGTCTTGGTGCCTGCGTGAAATCCCTAAATTGTTTGCGAAGAAATAATGCAAAAAGCCCCTTGCCGGATAAACAGGGGGCTGTCAAAGGAAAGGCGATTACCCGTTTTCTGCAATTACCAATTTTTCTTTAATACATGGTCAAGACTAAACCTTCCCGGCCCCATCATCGCCAACAGCAAGTAGCCTGCGCCAATGGAGAAGTTTTTCAGGAACATCGTCAGGTTCATGTCATTTGAAAAATCGCTGTGGAACAGCAGTGCGGTCAGGATACAGAAAATAAAGGTAAACACCGCCGTGGTACGGGTCAGCAGGCCGAACATCACCGCAAGCCCGCCACCCAGTTCAAGTAAGATCGTCAGTGGCAGCAGGATGCCCGGCACTCTCATCGCTTCCATAAATGCCTGTGTTCCCGCGTAGGCCTCACCTAATTTTCCATATCCTGCGATAATAAAAAGCACGGAGATTAAAATACGGGCAACCAGCAGGCTGCTATCTTCAAATTTTTTCATGATTGTCTCCACAAATACCGCAGGTAGCGATAAGTAAGCTGTTTGTTTAGGTTTCATCGTCCAAAAAATGGACTAAATGGCACGATTTGTTCATCGTTATCGGATGGGGTGTATTCTAAAGAGAGGCATTAAGGGTTGATAGTAAGGAATATTAACAATTTCATGCAGTTTTTTTGAAAGGCTTATGTTGATGGAACATTTTTATGATTAATTTTTATGATTAATTTTTATATAGTGTATTTCGGACGATTTTCACGACGCCCAAGATGCTGATCATCCGACGTGACCAGCGATAAAACGCCTTGGGGTGACGTAACCCATAAAGCAAGGCGAGGCCAGAGCCTATGGCGACATAAGGCTTGAAAGCGGCGAGGGCTTGCCAGCCTTTATCATACGGTTGTGTGACTTCAAGCCAGTTCTGGCCATAGGCAGAAAGCAACTGGCGTTGTTGCCGGATCGTGTTTAATAACTGTTGCTTGCGCACTTTTCGCTGATAATGCCCCGACTTATTCATGCTGATCTTCCTCCAGCATTTTGCGGTCAATATTCAGTTGCTCTCTGGTTGCGTTGAGAAAGGTCAAGTTGCGGGCTTTTCTTATCGTCCAGATTGCACCCAATACGGCGAAGAGCAGTAGTATACCGGCCGTGATGGCGATTGCCGCTATGCGGTAAGCTGGCCCGATGCTCCAGAATATCAGCACTAACAGGCACATCAGGCCAAAACCCGCGAATAATAGCGTTAACCCTACCAGCAATAGCAGCTTTATCAGGGTTGCTGCGCCTTCCTCCAACTCAACCGCCGCGAGTTGGATACGGGTTTCAACCATATGGACAATCATCGCGGCTATTCGCCGTACCGTATCAAACAGCCCTTTGCCGGGGCCTTTCGGATGGGGGCGTTGAGTCATGTCAGCGCCTTGCAAGCAGAACACCCAATACCACACCAATGGCTGCACCGATACCGACACCGGTCCACGGATTTTCACGCACATAATTATCCGCATGGCCTGCCATTTCTTTGGTTTGACCGACCCATTTATCGCTGGCTTCACTGAGCGTAACACGCGCATCTTTCAGCATTTTTTCTGCTTTGCTGCGTAGCTTTTCCAGTTCTGCCTTTGGCTTGTCACCGGCGTTATTGAGGATTTCTTCTAGCGTATCGGCAAGGGATTGTAATTCAACACGTAGATCTTCAGAGCTTTTCTTCTGTGGCATTGCCAGTCTCCTTAAATATACGATGGATGAATTTCAAACATAGACGCTTTTATCAGGAGAGGAAAGTATGAATTGATGAAAAATTGTCACGAACTATTTTAATGGCGATGCCCTGTGGTCTATTTCACGACAATACCACAGGGAAATCAGAGAGAAATTAACGTGTTACGGCAGAAGTTTATTCGTGCGCTTTTTACGCCAAATCACCGTCAGACTGCCAATTAAGCCAATGAGTAACAGACCGACAGGCAACAGAACCAAAAAGTTCATCAGGTATTCTTCATACTGGCAAAACAGCGGGCTTTTACCCAGCGCATAACCCAGTGCTGTGAGAATGGCGACCCACAGGAACCCACTCAGCCAATTGAATAGTTGAAAGCGCCCACTGCTCAGCCCCGCAAGGCCCGCCAGTGTGGGCAACAATGTCCTGATAAACGCCAGGAAACGGCCTATCAGTAAGGCAGATAAACCATGACGGTGGAATAAGTTATGTGCGCGTTGATGATAGTGTGCGGGAAGATGTGACAACCAACCCTGAACTAATTTTGTATTGCCAAGCCACCGTCCCTGAAGATAGCCGATCCAGCAGCCGAGGCTGGCTCCGGCGGTGAGAATGACTAAGGTCGCAGGAAAGCTCATGGCCTCTTTTGCAATGAGGACACCGACTAATATCAATAGGCTGTCGCCCGGTAAAAAAGCTGCGGGTAAGATCCCGTTTTCCAGAAACAGGATAGTAAACAGCAGTATGTAGATTGTCCATACCAACGACGGATTAGCCAGTGTTTCGTAATCTTGGTGCCAGAGTGCATAAATAAGGTCTGTTACAATTTCCATCAAATGTTCCTAAAACGCGGATTAAGGATGACATCTTACTTTTATGGTCATTTATGGTTAATTTCTATTAAATACGTTGTCAGCACAAAGTAGTTAATATCAATTGTCATAAAATGATCTCGAAATCCCTTCAAGATGGCCTAAAGATCGACTGGCACACTTTAACAAAATCAACAGAATCGAGACAGAAGATTTTGTTGGGTAATTGAACACTTACCTCAATGTAAACGTGAGTTCATTTAGATATCTCTGTTAATGAATCGTTTGATGAGATTTTATTAAATAGCATTAACGGGTTATTTACCCTTTGTATGGACTAAATTTACGTATATTGCCAGTTAAATTCACTATTACTCATTGATTAATAGCGAAAAGAAATCCCTCTATTCTGTTCATATTAGAGAGATATCCTGTGTTTGTTGCTGAAAGTATTTTTTGTTAATTATTTGAATTTAAGGATTAATTTGTTTTTTGTGGCGGTGCCGATGACATCGTGAATACATCAGAATGTATTGCGACGAGAAAATTGCAGTTTCGATCACACAAATGTAAGTAAATTGTTATCAATTGTTGAGTTGTCTGTATATTGCAATAAATGATTTTTACAGCTCTATTTATTTTCCTTATTGGGAAAGCAAACACAAAAACATCAGGCTCAACGAGCCAAAAATACCAAATGGATAGGCTATGAAAAAACAACAAAAAGGCTTTGTGCGATATTTTGGGCAGTTTATTGTACAAGGAAGCTTGGTAAAACAAATTCTTATCGGTTTAATACTGGGGATATTACTGGCATGGCTGGCACCTTCCGCAGCCAAGTCGGTTGAATTTCTGGGAACACTCTTTATCGGCGCATTGAAAGCGGTCGCGCCTGTTTTAGTGTGGATATTGGTCATGTCTTCAATCGCAAATCATAAGGCAGGCCAGAAAAGCAATATTCGTCCCATTCTGGTTTTATATCTGGTCGGCACATTCTGTGCGGCTGTGGTGGCGGTGATTGGCAGTTTATTGTTCCCATCCACGTTGACGCTGGTGACGAATGACACTCAGGTATCACCACCCGAAAATATCGTTGAAGTGCTGAGGGGATTGCTGCTTAATATCGTTGCTAATCCGATTGATGCAATACTGAAAGGCAATTACGTTGGGATCCTGGCATGGTCAATTGGTTTGGGCATTGCTTTACGTCATGCCAACGAAGCGACGAAGACCTTGATGCAGGATTTGTCAGGGGCAGTGACACAGCTTGTGCGTGTTGTGATCCGTCTGGCGCCTGTCGGTATTTTCGGATTAGTTTCTTCAACCATTGCGACGACCGGTTTTAAAACCTTGTTCGGCTATGTTCACCTGTTAAGCGTGCTAATTGGTTGCATGATTATCGTTGCACTGGTTGTCAATCCACTGATTGTCTACTGGAAAATTCGCCGCAATCCTTATCCGCTGGTTTTTGCCTGCTTGCGCGAAAGTGGCGTTATGGCGTTCTTTACCCGTAGTTCAGCCGCAAATATCCCTGTCAATATGGCAATGTGCCGCCGTATGAACCTCGATGAAGATACTTACTCTGTTTCCATTCCTTTAGGTGCGATTATAAATATGGGGGGAGCAGCCGTTACCATTACCGTATTGACATTGGCCGCTGTGAATACGTTGGGTATCGAGATTGATCTACCAACAGCAGTTTTATTGAGCGTAGTATCGGCGGTTGCTGCATGTGGAACTTCGGGAGTTGTCGGAGGTTCTTTATTGTTAATTCCATTGGGATGTAGCATGTTCGGCATTTCCAATGAAATTGCCATGCAGGTTGTTGCAGTAGGGATGATTATTGGTGTAATACAGGACTCTGTTGAAACTGCTTTGAACTCTTCCACGGATGTGCTGTTTACCGCGGCCGCCTGCCAGGCCGAAGAGATCCGTATCGCGGCGGATCAATTGACCCAGCGTTAATCAAATTATTAGCGGGATGAAAAAAACGGTGATAATGGACTGGGGATAAATTATCACCGTTTTTGCGTTACAATTTAAGCGCCAGGCGGGTGCCTTGGGCGATAGCCCGACGGGCATCCAATTCGGTTGCGATATCTGCCCCGCCAATGATATGCACGCTTTTTCCCATTGCCTGTAACGGTGGGTAGAGGGCTTTCAACGGCTCCTGTCCGGCACAAATAATCACATTATCCACTTCAAGGCATTGTTGTTCATCGCCACGGCGGATATGCAATCCCTGATCATCAATCTTCACGTATTGGACGCTGTTTAACATCGTGACACCCCGCATCAGCAGGCTGGCTTTATGCACCCAGCCCGTGGTTTTTCCCAGACCTTCCCCGACTTTGGAATCCTTGCGTTGCAGCAGATAAATCTTGCGGGGGGAACGTTCAGCCTGTGCGCCTTCTGGCTGTAATCCTCCCCGATGCCTGATTGTCCGATCAATGCCCCACTCATGACTAAAAGCATGGCTGCTCAAACTGGTGCTTTGTCCGCTTTGACTCAGGTACTCAGCGGTATCGAAACCAATGCCGCCCGCACCGATAATGGCAATCCGTTTTCCAACCGGGCATTTGTATTTCAAAACATCAAGGTAAGTCAGCACCTTTGCATGTTCAATGCCGTCGATATGGGGAATGCGTGGCATAATCCCTGTCGCGATGACAACTTCATCAAACGCTGAAAGCTGGTCAGCGGTTGCCGTCTGGTTGAGGAGAACTTCAACGCCGTTCAAGGCTAATTGGCGTGCAAAATAGCGTAAGGTTTCATGGAATTCTTCTTTGCCGGGAATTTGTTTGGCGATATTAAATTGTCCGCCGATTTGATTTTCCCGTTCAAACAGCGTGACATGGTGCCCCCGGCTGGCGGCGGTGACGGCAAAGGATAATCCCGCTGGCCCTGCACCGATAACCGCGATGGTTTTGGGGGCGTTGACCGGGGTGGCGATGAATTCGGTTTCATGGCAGGCGCGCGGATTGACCAGACAAGATGCCAGTTGGCCGACAAAAACCTTGTCCAGACAGGCTTGGTTGCAACCTATGCAGGTATTGATTTCATCGGCGCGGTTTTGTTCGGCTTTCAGGACAAACTCAGCATCCGCGAGAAGCGGCCGCGCCATGGAAACCATGTCAGCGTAACCTTCACTGAGAACTTGTTCAGCAATTTGGGGATCATTGATGCGGTTGGTGGTAATTAAAGGGATGCTGACTTTTCCCATCAATTTTTGCGTGACCCAACTGAATCCGGCTCTCGGCACCATCGTGGCAATCGTTGGAATACGGGCTTCATGCCAGCCGATACCGGTATTGATGATCGAGGCACCTGCTTTTTCAATCGCCAGAGCCAGTTGTTCGATCTCTTGCCAATCAGAACCTCCTTCCACTAAATCCAGCATGGAAAGGCGGTAAATAAGGATAAAACGCTCTCCCGTGATGGCGCGGACGGCTTTGACAATATCGACAGCAAAGCGTATGCGGTTTTCGAAAGTACCGCCCCACTTATCCTGCCGCTGATTCGTGCGTGTGACCAGAAACTGGTTAATGAGATAACCTTCTGAACCCATGATTTCCACCCCATCATAGCCTGCCTGTTGGGCAAGTTGGGCACAGCGGGCAAAATCCTTGATGGTCTGCTGGATATCTTCCTCAGACATTGCCCTCGGCATAAAGGGATTAATCGGCGCTTGGATCGCTGAAGGTGCGACGGAATTTTTCTGATAGCTGTAACGTCCGGCATGCAGGATTTGCAACGCAATTTTTCCTCCGGCCTGATGTACCGCATCGGTAATGAGTTGATGGTGCGGCAGTTGAGCTTCACTATTCAGGATACTTGCCCCTGCCGCAACCACGCCCTGTGGATTGGGTGCGATACCGCCCGTCACCATTAATGCGACGCCGCCCGCCGCCCGTTCGGCATAAAATTGTGCTAAACGTTGGGCACCGTCGGGATATTCTTCAAGCCCGGTATGCATTGAACCCATCAATACACGGTTTTTTAGTGTGGTAAAGCCCAAATCCAGCGGTTTAAGCAGGTGAGGGTAGTTGCTCATTGCATTCTCCATCAAATATTTGGTAGCTCAAGAAATAAAACAATCAAGTGGTCGGATGAGATGATGATTAAATTTAGACAGTTCCAGCATTATTGGAACTGCTTTGTTAATTGATTGTGACAAACATCATGGAATAGCGCATCAATGGCACCTTAATGGAAAATCTATTGAGGCTGGAAATGCCGCTTATTGATGATTGTTTCTAGGATTGTTGTTTTTATGTAAAAACATTCTTCCATAATGCTAAATAAGAGTGGCAGAATTAAGCCTTTGCCGAAAGAAGTAGGGTGGAAACCCATATGGGGAAGATCAGTATGAAAAAAATCACCGATTGGGTGACGTTGGCAGGCAACAGTGTCACGTTAATCCCTTTGTCGCATGACAGACATGATGAATTTGTTCGCGCCATTGAGGATGGACAATTACATCAACTGTGGTATGCCAATGTGCCTGACCCCGCCAATGTCCATGCGGAAATTGAGCGCCGTTTGACCCTGCACGCCAAGGGCAGCATGTTACCTTTTGCTGTCATTAATAATGCAACGGGAATCGCTGTTGGCATGACATCTTATATGAATATTGATGCGAATACGCCCAGATTAGAAGTTGGTTCTACATGGTATGCACGTTCTGTCCAACGTACCGCGCTGAATACGGAAGCAAAATTTCTCTTGTTGCAGTATGCGTTTGAAGAACTGGAATGTGTTGCGGTGGAACTCTGTACCCATTTTTTAAATCACCCAAGCCGCAAAGCGATTGAACGATTGGGCGCTAAATTGGACGGTATTTTGCGTCAGCACTTGCGCGCCAAAGATGGTTCGATAAGGGATACGTGTGTTTATAGCATTCTTCTCAATGAATGGCCCGCCATTAAAAATCATCTTATCTGGTTAATGACGAAGCCACGTTGAGTACCCGATGGGTCTTCCTTTTTTTGTCTGGCAGGAAATCAAGCGGCGGAAAGGGAGGCCTTAATGTTATTTTCCAGCTCATCCAGTAATTGGTAGCGGCGGCGATATTCGGCGCGTTTTTTACTGGGGATATCCTCCAACGATTTTCTTTCTATAAATGATGGTAAATGGAAATCATTATTTTCCTTTCTGACGCCACTTAGCGATTCCCAGAAAGCGTTATAATCGGCCACCATCTGATTTTTCTTTTTATGCCAATAACGAATGCTACGGTAGATATGAGTCTCGTTACTGACTGCCAAGATCTGCTCACAATTCATATGCTCGGCAAAGCGACAAATTGCCTCAATCAACAGGCGCTTGGGAAATAACCCGTAACACTCTTTAGTCGCATGGCGGATCATCTCCAGGGCATTATCCCCTTTGGCTGGCCCTTGCAATACACCGATAAAGAGTGTTTGTTTGCCATCAATCGTTAATAAAGTGAATGCACACTTGGCCAGAATGACATTTTCCGCAGTGGTAATATATAAAGAGAGTTCACCTTCTTTATTCAAATTATCCAATGAATCAAGATATATCAGAAATGTTTCATTTTTCCCTTGAAGGGTTGCCAACAAATATGCATGAATATCAAAGATTCGACTAATAACGGTAGATTCTAATTGTTTGAATAATAATTGATAGTGCTCATTCAGGGCGCCTACGATCTGCTTGCGCTTGAAATTAATGCTCAAGTATGGGCGATGTAATTTGCAAGGCAAACTGGGTTGTTTTTTCAAAATATCCAAATAATGAGGCGTTCTGGCAAGGCCATTCAACAGCTTCAATGTAGTCACGGGCGTCAGGAGACTACGCAGGGCAAATTTAGTCCGATTGCTGGAAGAGTGCCAGTGTTCACCTGGAGTTACACGCTTTCCGACAAGATCAGCAAACAGCTTCATTCCTGAAGACGTAGGTTGTTGTAAATTATTCATTAATGCTCAAGCTCAAGAAAAACAAGAATATTGATACCCACTGGATTTCAAGTTGCAACGCAGTGGCAAAAGAACAAGTCCCTACCCAAGAGCAGAGTGAACGCTATGTTGATAACTACGTGACGGGTGGGCGCTGACGTAGCCAACAAAGCTGCAACTTGCAAGGTGACGAGTATATAAGAAAGCCATTATATCATTGAATTACCCAGTTCTAATCAGATGTTTACAAAATATTCCATTACTTTAAATTTATTTATTTTTTATTCTGATTAAGTTTTTTTATTATCATTTTTGCTAAATGATTTTGCCAAATAGTTTTGCCAAATAGTTTTGCTATTCATATTCATTATTAAGAAAACCACAAAATTTAATATCCTGAGGTTTTCAAGCAATACTTGAGTTGTTACTGGATGGGTAAAGATTGGGGACAGGCTTCAAGCCAGCTTCATATGTAACAGGGGGAACGGATTTCCTTCTCCATCCAGCTCTGAGCGGGAAAATACCTGAAATCCCATATGTTGGTAGAAGCCAACACCTTGGCTATTTTGTTCGTTGACATCCAACTCGTTGACCTGTAATTCGTTAATGGCAAATTGCAGTAACATCTTACCGATCCCTGTTCCCCGTGCTGGCGGCGCAATAAACAACATTTCTACCCGATGTTGAGCAATACTGATAAATCCTGCGATATGATTTTGTTCATCTACCGCCTTATAAACCGTGAGATTAGGCAAGTAGTCGTTAAGGATTTGTGGGCGTAAAACCTCAATCATATTTTTGGGTAAAAAATCATGAGTAGCAAGTACCGAGGCTTCCCAAACCTGTATCAGTGCTGCGAAATCAGCTCCGGTGGCTGGTTGTATTTGCATGAACGACCTCTATATTTATGCACTAAAAGCACACAGTTGATCCTATTGTTCAAGTTGGGCCCGTTTGCCCTGAGCAAGTAGATGTTCATCATTGTCAATCATATTGGTATGATTGCATTATCTCGTTAGTTTAGGTTTCTTAACTTTTTCCCTCCATCTCTCATCTTCAACAGGTAAAATACCCCCATTATAATTATGGGGGTGATAGTGATTGTAATAACCACCGATATCGCGGGATATTCTTTATCGTATCATGAATATCCGAGTATCTTTCTGGCGGCACCCATTCATTTTTCGTACAGAACCTAAGGCACGCAACTATACACACTTGGCGACCAAGCAGCTGGTGCAATCGCGAGGAAGCGTTTCAGTTCGCACACGATCGTCTCTATCGGCAAGCTACTCAACTGTGCACCATCGCGTCCAAGACGTGGCATAATGTGTTGCACACCATCATAGTGCCAGTGGCAATCTTTCGTTTCTGCTGATTCTAACGCCTGAGCTAAAATCGATAGATCACGACGTGGCCGGGGGGCAGCGGAATGTAACTCCACCCATCCTTCATAGCGCTGATGGATGACTATGTCGTCCTGCGTG
>NZ_JAQRFK010000064.1 GCF_028598745.1 Xenorhabdus sp. IM139775 | reverse complement strand
TCAGACAATACGCTCTCAGAGAGAATTTCCTGGGCATGAGCAAAAACACTTTTGGTCGGCATCGTAATTTTGAAATTTTTACTTAAATTAAATGACAAATCGATAACATCTAAAGAATCAGCACCCAGTTCATTAATTAATGCAGCGTTTTCTTTAATTTCATTTTCTTCGACAAGAAGAATAGAGGACAGCTCTTTGCATACAGCAGAGACATATTTGTTCATATAATACCTATTCTAAATTAAAAAATTAATAATTAACGCCAAGACGAATATTAAAATCTCACAACTGGTTTATTGCTGTCAATTAATAAAAACCCACTTTAATAACAAAAATAATTAGGCTTGGAATTAATTTTCAAACACTTTATTAAAGGATAGGTAAATGGCATGTAAAGAATGCCACCCAATATAACCACCTGCTCCAACCCTCTGTTTTTAATAAAAAATATTAAATGTAATTTATTGATAAAACATAACCAGACCGAATAAGTCACTTCATCCCACAAAATGAAAATGATTCAAGCGCAATAAGAGAATTCCCATAAAAATCACTTATTCACTTTTCCTTAATAAGGATCAATATTGGCATGGGAATTTTTATATTATTTTATTCTTATTTAAAACACATAAATAAATTTTCATAATAGTGAGCGTTTGTCACCTTGTCCCGCTCCGCGCGGAACACGGTTTACCCGATCATGTTGAAACGCTATTGAGTGATTTAAACTGTCATTAGAGCCTTTATCATAGACGCTATATTGAAATAGCTGGTTGAAATAGATGGCTTTCATCTTGTAACGCGCTAAAAATAGATTAAACGTAGAAATGACAGAGAAGAACACAAATCCCTCCGGTAAACGGAAGGATTTATGTCAAAAAGACAGGGTGACAGTGGGTTTTACACGATTATTTTCCAATACTACTTTCCAATACAAAAACTGGAAAAAATCCGGCCGAGTAAATCATCAGAGGTAAATTCCCCGGTAATTTCACTCAGTGCTTGTTGAGCCAGACGCAGTTCTTCTGCCAGCAATTCCCCTGAACGGGCAAAAACTAACTGCTGATGGCCTTCTTGCAGATGTTCCGCAGCGGTATTCAGTGCCTGCAAATGACGACGACGGGCAAGGAAACCGCCTTCGGTATTGCTGTTGAAACCCATAGTCTCTTTTAAGTGATCGCGCAGAAAATCGATACCTTGCCCATCACGGGCAGAGAGGCGAATTAAGGTATAGTGGCTGAGGTCTGCAACGCCGGTTTCTTCCCCGGTCATATCGGTCTTATTACGAATGACGGTCACGGGCAGGGATGCCGGCAATCTTGCCATAAATTCAGGCCAGATTTGGGCAGGCTCCACGGCATCAGTTGTCATACTGTCTACCATAAACAGCACACGATCCGCCTGTTCGATTTCCTGCCATGCCCGCTCAATACCGATACGTTCTACCTCATCACTGGCCTCACGCAATCCGGCCGTATCAATCACATGCAGTGGCATGCCATCAATATGAATATGTTCACGCAACACGTCGCGTGTTGTTCCCGCGATATCCGTCACAATCGCAGCTTCACGTCCCGCCAGTGCATTGAGCAGGCTGGATTTACCCGCATTCGGACGTCCGGCAATCACCACTTTCATGCCTTCGCGCAATAAACTGCCCTGACGCGCCTGTGAACGAACGTGTCCCAGTTCTGCGATCACGTCATCCAATTTGGCTTCTATCTTGCCATCGGAAAGAAAATCAATCTCTTCATCAGGGAAATCAATGGCAGCTTCAACGTAGATCCGCAAATGAGTCAGCGCTTCTACCATTTGATGGATTTGGTGGGAGAACGCGCCTTGCAGGGAGTTCATCGCGGAACGTGCCGCCTGTTCGGAGCTGGCGTCGATCAAATCCGCAATGGCTTCTGCCTGCGCTAAGTCGAGTTTGTCATTCAGGAAAGCACGTTCAGAGAATTCGCCGGGATTGGCAATGCGTACACCGGAAATGGTCAGGATACGCTTTAACAGTAAATCAAGAATGACTGGCCCGCCGTGTCCTTGCAGTTCCAGTACATCTTCCCCCGTAAAAGAATTCGGGCCGGGGAAGTAAAGTGCAATGCCTTGATCAAGTACAGCGCCATCCACATCACGAAAGGGCAGGTAATCGGCATAACGAGGTTTTGGGCATTTCCCCAATACCACCTGAGCGACTTCCGCTGCCTTGCGTCCAGAAATACGCAGAATGCCTACACCGCCCCGTCCCGGAGGCGTGGCCTGAGCGACTATTGTATCGGTGGTATTCATGAAATTCTCTCTTTTAACCTGAGTCTGTTATCTTGCAAAAAATGAAATAATAAAGGCGGCTAATGCCGCCTTCTACTTAATTTTAAAAAAACTCAATTTTAAGAAACTTATTTTTTATTAAGATCGACTTTCTTTTCGCGGGTATGCTTTTCGCGGGTATGTAAACCGCGTTTTTCCAGACCGCGGAAAATCACCTGCTGCTGGATAATGGTCACCAAGTTACTGACGATATAGTACAGCACCAGACCGGATGGGAACCACAGGAAGAAAACCGTGAACACGACTGGCATGTAGGTCATGATCTTCTGCTGCATCGGGTCAGTCACCGTCGTCGGTGACAGTTTCTGGATAACAAACATGGTCACACCCATCAGCAATGGCAGGATGTAGTAAGGATCTTGCGCAGACAAGTCCTTAATCCAGCCAATAAACGGTGCGTGGCGCAGTTCAACAGAGCCCATCAGCATGTAGTACAACGCAAGGAAGATTGGCATCTGGATCACCAGAGGTAAACAGCCGCCCAGCGGGTTCACTTTCTCGGTTTTATACAGTGCCATCATTTCCTGGCTCATGCGCTGGCGATCATCACCAAAACGCTCACGCATCGCGGTGATTTTTGGCTGCAACAGACGCATTTTCGCCATTGAGGTATATTGCGCCTTAGTCAGCGGATACATGATACCGCGCACAATAAAGGTAATCGCAATAATAGAGAAACCCCAGTTACCGATGAATTCATGCAGGAATTTCAGCAACTTGAATAAGGGTTGGGAAATAAACCATAGCCAACCGTAATCAACGGTCAGATCCAGATGGGGAGCAACTGCGGCCATTTTGTCCTGAATTTCAGGGCCAACCCACAAAGTCGATGCGATATTCTGCTGGCTATTCGGTGCGATATTCACGGTTTCGCCCTTATAGCCGATAATTGCCATCTTCTGACTTTTAGCGTCAATGGTATAGAATGTGCTGGTTTTATCCGCACCCGGCACCCAAGCCGTCGCAAAATATTGCTGAAGCATCGCTACCCAGCCACCTTGGGTGGTCACGGAAAGCATTTTGCCGTCAGTAATATCATCAAATTTGTATTTTTCGTATTTTGCATCTGCTGCTGAATATGCAGCACCACGATAGGTATGCAGGGCAAAGTTGCTGCTGCCGGTATCACGATGTTTCGGCAATTCAACGCTCTGCTTCAACTGGCCGAAAAACGCCATCTGCAAAGGTTTGTCGGTGACGTTATTGATACTGTAATCAACAGAAACCGCATAATCACCGCGTTTTACCACGAAGGTTTTGACATAAACAACGCCATCTGGCGCGGTATAAGTCATTGGGATCCGCAATTCATTCTGGCCATCAGCCAAAACAAAGCTATTCTGAGTGGCTTGATAAAGTGGGCGTTCCGCTTGGTTATCTGGGCCATTAATGCCAGTTAACCCACTTTGAGCCTGATAAGTAAACTCGGGGGTTGTTTCCAACAGTTTAAAGGGGGTTTTAGCGCCGAGAGTATCTGGATAGGCCAGCAGATCAGCCTCCTCGATATCACCGCCACGGGTATTGATGTGCAATGAAAGCACATCCGTTTTCACGGTGATCAGTTTACTTTGCCCACTGCTTGCTTCGCTACTCAGCGTAGTATTTGCTTGCTGCGTGATCTGGGCCGTTGGTTGTGGGTTCTTATCATTTTCCCACGCCTGCCAGACCAAGAACGAAACAAACAGCAAAGCGATGAGAAGAAGATTGCGTTGCGAATCCATCGTTAGTGTTCTCTGTTATCGTCGTTTTTTTTAGGTGGGACAGGATCATCACCACCTTCGTGTAAAGGGTGGCATTTTAATACGCGTTTCACTGTTAACCAACTGCCTTTTATCATCCCAAACCTGCGCAATGCCTCTATGCCATAGTGGGAACAGGTAGGATTGAAACGACAACGAGGCCCCAGTAGTGGACTCAGCACTAACTGGTAACCTCTGATCAAAGCAATCAGGATGCGCGAACCAAGCGACAGTGACGACGCCATAATTTGCCCAAAGCTTCCGTTAGCTCACGGTTATCAAGCTCAGCGACCCCTTTCCTCACCAAAACCACAAAATCCATTGGAGGCAATTTATGTTGGTTTAAACGAAAACTTTCACGAGCCAGTCGCTTGATACGATTACGCTCATGGGCACGTTTAACATTTTTTTTGGCGATGGTTAGACCGATGCGGGGATGCCCCAGCTCATTCAAGCGCCCAAGAATCGTTATCTCTGCGGAGCTTGCCCGTTGCGGCTGCTGGAAAACATGAGTGAAATGCTCGGGAGTTAACAAACGTAACTCCCTCGGAAAAGCGAGCTTAACCACTTGGTAAGTTGGCTAGCTTTGTTACTTAGAAACAGTCAGACGAGCACGGCCTTTCGCACGACGGCGAGCCAGAACCTGACGACCATTTTTAGTGGCCATACGAGAGCGGAAGCCGTGAGTTCGGTTACGCTTCAGTACGGATGGTTGAAAAGTGCGTTTCATAGCGATTTCTACCTAGCTTAAAATTTGTTACTGATTCAGCAAATGCGTTGGCGACCAGTGAGAAATAAGTAGACACCGATGCCTCAGTCGCAACATCAATATAGAGAAAGAGGCAGGATTGTAATAAAATCTACTACCCTTAGTCAATCTAAGATGACGCGTGCCTGACTGTCTTCCTGTCGGATTTTTCTACTTCAATCAATCGTTCATAGACATAGCCAGACTTTTGCTACCCGAAGTGCTTACCCCAAATCCTCACCAGACATAACCGGAAAAAATCGTTGGCATAACACGCAGGGTGCAAGATTATACGGACTGTGTAATAAAGCGCAAGGATCATACACAGATCATTGCTTGTTAATCCATAATCATCACATTTTTTTCATGTTTCATTTTAAACAATGGCTAAATGAAGTTTGCTATATGCCATGATTACACTACAGTATCTCTTGCGGGCCTTTATATTCCGCAAGTGCTAACGCGTGGTGATCTCCCTGTGGATAAAAAGCGTCAAAGCTGTGTAAAAGAATGAGGATTTGTGTCGTCTTTTGCGTTATGATCGTTGATCCCGATCCCAATATCATCCATTGCAGATGATGTGGATCTTTGGGGAGCGATGAAGTTAAAAATCGCCACAAGGGTACATGCTATCTTCCTCGCCATACCATGAGGAAATAATAGAGGAATAACACCTTGTGCCCAGTATAACGTATCTTTTATTCCGGTTTCTTTTATTGGTCTTGTTTTAGGGGAGTTCGCCGTGTCACTTTCGCTTTGGCAGCAATGTCTTGCCCGATTGCAGGATGAGTTACCTGCCACAGAATTCAGTATGTGGATACGACCCCTTCAGGCAGAACTGAGTGATAACACGTTGGCTCTCTATGCCCCCAACCGTTTTGTGTTGGATTGGGTAAGAGAGAAGTATATTAATAATATCAATTTGTTATTGAATGATTTCTGTGGTCCTGAAGTACCGTTACTGCGTTTTGAAGTAGGAAATAAGCCTGTTTCGCTAAACCAGTCTCCATCCCAGAGAATCATTGCCGATGCGCCGGTAGCGGCTGTGCCGTCCAGTTCATCCGTTCGCCCAAGCTGGGACAACGCAAAAGCCCAACCCGAGTTATCCTATCGTTCCAATGTGAACCCCAAGCATACCTTCGATAACTTTGTTGAAGGTAAATCCAACCAACTCGCCAGAGCGGCTGCCAGGCAAGTGGCTGATAACCCGGGGGGCGCATACAATCCCTTGTTCCTTTATGGCGGAACCGGGTTGGGTAAAACCCACCTCCTGCATGCTGTCGGCAATAGCATTATGGCACGCAAGGCCAATGCAAAAGTGGTTTACATGCACTCTGAGCGCTTCGTTCAGGACATGGTAAAAGCACTGCAAAACAATGCGATAGAAGAGTTTAAACGTTATTATCGCTCGGTGGATGCCCTGCTGATCGATGATATTCAGTTTTTTGCCAATAAAGAGCGATCCCAAGAAGAATTCTTTCACACGTTCAATGCCCTGTTAGAAGGTAATCAACAGATTATTCTGACCTCAGATCGCTATCCAAAAGAGATAAATGGCGTTGAAGATCGGTTAAAATCCCGTTTTGGCTGGGGACTGACGGTTGCCATTGAACCGCCGGAGCTGGAAACCCGCGTTGCCATTCTGATGAAGAAAGCAGACGAAAATCAAATTCAGTTGCCGGGGGAAGTGGCTTTCTTTATTGCTAAACGCCTGCGATCTAACGTTCGTGAACTCGAAGGCGCTTTGAATCGGGTTATCGCCAATGCCAATTTTACCGGCCGTGCGATTACGATTGATTTTGTACGCGAAGCATTACGTGACTTATTGGCTCTTCAGGAAAAGCTGGTCACCATTGATAATATTCAGAAAACTGTGGCTGAATATTACAAAATCAAGGTTGCGGACCTGCTTTCCAAGCGCCGTTCACGCTCCGTTGCCCGCCCAAGACAAATGGCAATGGCGCTGGCAAAAGAGCTGACTAATCACAGTTTGCCTGAAATCGGGGATGCCTTTGGTGGCCGTGACCATACCACCGTACTTCACGCCTGTCGGAAAATCGAACAGTTGCGTGAGGAGAGTCATGACATCAAAGAAGATTTTTCCAACTTAATCAGAACATTATCTTCCTAGCGCTATGAAATTCATCATTGAACGTGAGCAATTATTAAAACCTTTGCAGCAGGTTAGCAGTCCCTTGGGGGGCCGCCCTACCCTGCCCATTTTAGGCAACCTATTATTGCAGGTAACAGAGGGCTCCCTGCTGCTGACGGGCACCGATCTGGAAATGGAAATGAAGGCGCGGGTTACCCTCACCCAGCCACATGAACAAGGTAAAACCACCGTCCCCGCACGTAAATTCTTTGATATCTGGCGCGGGTTGCCCGACGGGGCAGAAATCAGCGTAGAACAGGATGGCGATCGCATTCTCGTTCGTTCTGGTCGCAGCCGTTTTTCACTCTCGACGCTGCCCGCATCAGATTTTCCCAATCTTGATGACTGGCAGAGCGACGTCGAATTTTCCCTGCCTCAAGCCACACTGAAACGCCTGATTGAATCGACGCAATTTTCCATGGCGCATCAGGATGTTCGCTATTACTTGAACGGTATGCTGTTTGAAACCGAAGGGGAAGAACTGCGTACTGTTGCCACCGACGGCCATCGTCTGGCGGTTTGTTCCATGGGTATCGGGCAAAATCTGCCGTCCCATTCAGTGATCGTCCCCCGCAAAGGGGTGATTGAATTAATGCGCCTGCTGGATGGCGGTGACAATCCGCTGCAATTGCAGATTGGCAGCAATAACATTCGTGCCCATGTGGGTGATTTTATCTTCACATCGAAGTTGGTTGATGGCCGTTTTCCTGATTACCGCCGCGTATTACCCAAAAATCCCAATAAAACGTTGGAAGCCAATTGTGACATGCTTAAGCAGGCCTTTTCGCGGGCGGCGATTTTATCCAACGAAAAATTCCGTGGCGTTCGCATCTACTTAAGCGAAAACCAACTCAGAATTACCGCCAATAATCCGGAGCAAGAAGAAGCAGAAGAGATTGTTGATGTCAATTATCAGGGCAGCGAAATGGAAATTGGCTTCAATGTCAGCTACGTATTGGATGTTCTCAACGCATTGAAATGTGAGCAAGTGAGCCTCCTGCTGACGGATGCCACATCCAGCGTAAAAATTGAGAATTCAGCCAGTCAGGCTGCGACTTATGTCGTGATGCCGATGCGCCTGTAACAGAATTAATTCATCGATATGACTCTCTCGCGTTTGCTGATCCGCGATTTTCGTAATATCGCGGATGCTGACCTGCCGCTGGCAACCGGTTTTAATTTTCTGGTTGGGCCAAACGGCAGCGGCAAAACAAGTATACTGGAAGCCATTTATACCTTGGGCCATGGCCGTGCTTTTCGCAGTATTCTGGCAGGAAGGGTCATTCGCCATGAATGCGAAGAGTTTATTCTTCATGGGCGACTTGATCAGCAACCCCATGAACGTAGTTTATTGGTGGGCTTAAGCAAAAATCGCCAAGGCGACAGCAAAGTCAGGATTGATGGCAGTGATGGGCATAAAATTGCTGAATTGGCGAAAATCCTGCCGATGCAACTTATCACGCCGGAAGGTTTCACCTTGCTAAATGGTGGCCCGAAATATCGTCGGGCCTTTATTGATTGGGGCTGTTTTCACAATGAGCCTCGCTTTTTTGCGGCCTGGGCCAATCTGAAAAGGCTGCTCAAACAACGCAACGCGGCACTGCGACAAGTCACCCGCTACCACCAAATCCAGCATTGGGATCGAGAACTTGCCCCGCTGGCAACCGAAATCAGCCAATGGCGGGCCGACTATATTGCAGGTATTGCCGAAGATATCGAAAAAACCTGCCAACAATTTTTACCTGAATTCACACTCAGTATCAGCTTCCAACAAGGTTGGGACAAAGAGAGTGAATATGCGGAACTGCTCGCGCGGCAGTTTGAGCGCGACAGATCGCTAACCTACACCGCGGCCGGCCCGCATAAAGCCGATCTGCGGATCAGGGCGGACGGTACACCAGTAGAAGATATGCTGTCCCGTGGTCAGTTGAAGTTACTGATGTGTGCGTTGAGGTTAGCACAGGGTGAATATTTCACCCGACAGAGCGGGCAAAAATGCCTGTATCTGCTTGATGATTTTGCCTCAGAACTGGATGCCGGCCGTCGTCAGTTATTAGCCGAGCGTCTAAAATCTACGCAAGCCCAAGTGTTTGTCAGTGCAATCACTCCTAAGCAAGTTACAGACATGATTGATGTAAATAGCAGGATGTTTCGCGTAGAACATGGCAAAATAGAGGTTCAACCACAGGATTAAGATGAGCGAGAAACGTTGATGTCGAATACATATGACTCCTCAAGTATCAAGGTATTAAAAGGGCTGGATGCCGTCCGTAAACGTCCAGGCATGTATATCGGTGATACCGATGATGGTACTGGCCTGCACCACATGGTCTTCGAGGTTGTTGACAACGCTATCGACGAAGCCCTCGCAGGTCATTGTGACAAAATAGTTGTCACTATCCACACAGATAATTCCGTTTCTGTGCAGGATGATGGCCGCGGTATTCCTACCGGCATACACGAAGAAGAAGGTGTTTCAGCAGCAGAAGTCATCATGACCGTGCTGCATGCGGGGGGTAAATTCGATGACAACTCCTATAAAGTTTCCGGCGGTCTGCATGGCGTGGGGGTTTCTGTTGTTAACGCCTTATCGGAAAAACTGGAACTGACTATCCGCCGTGACGGCAAGGTTCACGAACAGACCTATCATCTGGGTGTGCCGCAGTCACCACTGAAAGTCGTCGGTGATACTGAGCAGACAGGAACCACTGTCCGTTTCTGGCCAAGTATGGATACGTTCAAGCTTAACACTGAGTTCGAATACGATATTCTGGCAAAACGCCTGCGTGAATTATCATTCCTCAACTCTGGTGTTTCGATTCGTTTAATCGACAAACGTACCAATGCCGAAGATCACTTCCACTATGACGGGGGAATCAAAGCGTTTGTTGAATTCCTGAGCCGTAATAAAAACCCCATTCACCCGAATGTCTTTTATTTCTCCACAGAAAAAGACGGGATTGGCGTTGAAATTTCCATGCAGTGGAATGATGGTTTTCAGGAAAATATTTACTGCTTTACCAACAACATTCCTCAGCGTGATGGGGGAACTCACTTAGTGGGCTTCCGTACCGCGATGACCCGTACCCTTAATAGCTACATGGATAGAGAGGGTTACAACAAAAAATCCAAAGTCAGCGCCACAGGTGATGATGCCCGCGAAGGTTTGATTGCGGTCATTTCCGTTAAAGTCCCTGATCCTAAATTCTCTTCTCAGACCAAAGACAAACTGGTTTCTTCCGAAGTGAAGACTGCCGTCGAAACCCAGATGAATGAGAAGCTGGTGGAATACCTGCTGGAAAACCCGAACGATGCCAAAACTGTCGTCGGCAAAATCATTGATGCAGCCCGTGCCCGTGAAGCCGCACGTAAAGCTCGTGAAATGACCCGCCGCAAAGGTGCACTGGATCTGGCGGGATTGCCCGGCAAACTGGCTGACTGTCAGGAGCGCGACCCAGCACTGTCCGAACTTTACTTGGTGGAAGGTGATTCTGCGGGCGGTTCAGCAAAACAAGGGCGCAACCGTAAGAATCAGGCGATTCTGCCACTGAAAGGTAAGATCCTTAACGTTGAGAAAGCCCGTTTTGACAAGATGCTCTCCTCGCAGGAAGTCGCCACCTTGATCACTGCGCTGGGCTGCGGCATTGGCCGGGATGAATACAACCCAGACAAGCTGCGTTATCACAGCATTATCATCATGACCGACGCCGACGTTGATGGTTCTCATATCCGCACCCTGTTGCTGACATTCTTCTATCGCCAGATGCCGGAAATCATCGAGCGTGGCTATGTCTACATTGCCCAGCCACCACTGTATAAGGTGAAAAAAGGCAAACAAGAGCAATACATCAAAGATGACGATGCGATGGAAGCCTACCAGATGTCCATCGCGTTGGATGGTGCAGCGTTGTACATCAACCCGCACGCACCCGCCCTGAAAGGTGAAGCGCTGGAAAACGTGGTAACTGAATTCAATTCCACCCAGAAAATCATTCGTCGCATGGAGCGCCTGTATCCACTGGCTCTGTTGAACAACCTGATTTACCATCCCAAACTGACCGAAGATGCCTTAAACGATCAGGCAAAAGTGGAAGAGTGGGTCAGTGCACTGGTTATTCGCCTGAATGATAAAGAGCAGAATGGCAGCACTTACAGCTATCAAATCCATGAAAACCGTGAACGCCAAATTTTCGAGCCAATTCTGTGCATTCGTACCCACGGCGTTGATACCAACTACAATCTGGATTTCGATTTCATCCACGGTGGCGAATATCGCCGCATCACCAAACTGGGTGAATCGATCGGAAACCTGATTGAAGAAGACGCATATATCGAACGTGGCGAACGTCGTCAGCCGGTAAACAGCTTTGAACAGGCCCTGGAGTGGCTGACCAAAGAATCACGTCGTGGTCTTTCCGTCCAACGTTATAAAGGTCTGGGAGAAATGAACCCTGATCAGTTGTGGGAAACCACCATGAACCCGGAAACACGTCGCATGATGCGTGTCACAGTGAAAGATGCGATTGCCACTGACCAACTGTTCACAACTCTGATGGGTGATGCGGTTGAACCTCGCCGTGCATTTATTGAAGAAAATGCCCTGAAAGCGGCGAATATTGATATCTGATATTTCTAATTATTATATCCACATCCTGGATTTATCTGGGATGTGGTGACAACCTATACGCCTGAAAAAATTATCCCCCTTGCATTCACATAACAATAGACGCCATCCTCTCCTTATAAAAAATTTAATGAATTAATAAAAACCAGCTAAAAACATCAGTGGATTATTAATGAGCGAAATCTATAATGATAAAAATTTCACTTCCGCCAATATGTATGCGGCCATCAAATTGGTGGTTTCTTTCAAGAAAGCGTTTAAATTCATTCGCATTAAGTAAAGGAGCTTCATTATGCTAAAGCGAAACAACTCCGTTGATAGTTATATCCACAAATTTCTATCAGAGTCTTTAACTCGTTCAAAATCTTTCCATTCCTTACCACCTGATAATATATTGAAATTAAACATTAATTATAATAACCCCAGATTAATTAACGGATATGTGCCAGTAGTCAGAGAAACTAACATAAGTGATGGGATCTCCGCAACGACTCAACTTTACCAATCAATCCGGACAGACGGATGGATTAACCACATTAATAATGTTACTGAAAGAGAAAAAGAAATACATCAAAAAAAAGAAAAAACACGCGAAGATTTATGGGATATGAGATGCTGCATAACATATAAGCTTTTAGATAACCTTAAAAAATTATTAACCTATCTTAAAAAAATTGAAGATACTCAGATACACGCCTGTTTTGTTTGTTACATTAATACTAACCCTATCGGAGTCATGCTAATGAGAAAATATTATTCTCTATATAGCCGAGTAAAATCATACTATCCTGAGGTAAATTTCCTTATAACTCACCCGGGCATTCAAAATTGCGGCCATTTACTGATGGAAAAAGCCGTTAATATGTCTTATGAAATAGGTCATCATGGAAAATTGAAAATCACACTTGCAACAGATGAACTTTCTTCAAAAGTTTATGAAAAAATGGGCTTTATTAAGTCTGATAATATGAGGATGACATTAACGCCAAACGAAAATAAGGCTTGGTTATTCTCACCAAACCATGGCGGTTACCGATTTAAAGGAAATGGTTAAACTTCATGATAATAAAAAGTATTAATAATAAAACTTTAAACCGCCAATTGATCTACCCAATTGGCGGCCTGTTTCCACAAACCCAATAAAGATTAAATTATTCCTACAGCAAAATCCGCAACATCCGGCGCAACGGCTCAGCCGCTCCCCACAACAACTGATCTCCAACAGTAAAGGCAGACAAATATTCCGGCCCCATATTCAGTTTACGCAGACGACCCACAGGCGTATTCAGAGTACCAGTGACCGCAGCCGGCGTTAATTCCCGCATCGTCAGTTCACGATCATTCGGAATGACGCGCACCCAATCATTATGAGAAGCCAGCAGCGTTTCAATTTCAGGGATCGGGATATCTTTTTTCAATTTCAGGGTAAATGCCTGACTATGGCAGCGCAATGCCCCAATACGGACACACAGGCCATCAATCGGGATCACATGATGACCCGTATTCAAAATCTTGTTAGTTTCCGCCTGACCTTTCCACTCTTCACGGCTCTGCCCATTTTCCAGTTGCTTATCAATCCACGGGATCAGGCTCCCCGCCAAAGGAACGCCAAATTGCTCCGTCGGCAATGCACCACTGCGGGTGAAATCGGTGACACGTTTTTCAATATCCAAAATCGCGGCAGCGGGATTCTGTAACGCCTCTGCAACCTGATGATGCAGCATGCCCATTTGCACCAACAGCTCACGCATGTGACGAGCGCCACCGCCAGAAGCTGCCTGATAACTGGATACCGATGCCCACTCGATCAAATCATTGGTAAATAATCCTCCCAATGACATCAACATCAAACTCACGGTACAGTTACCGCCAACAAAGGTTTTAATGCCTTTATTCAGACTGTCTTGAATATGTTGAGAGTTGACAGGATCAAGAATAATGACCGCATCATCATCCATGCGCAGGGAAGATGCGGCATCAATCCAATATCCCTGCCAACCTGTTGCTTTCAGTTTGGGATAAATTTCATTGGTATAATCCCCGCCCTGACAGCTAATGATAATATCCAGCGCACTCAATGCCTCGATATCAAAAGCATCCTGTAGCACGCCTGATTTTCCTGCGCTATTTATTGCACTATTTATTGCACTATTTATTGCAAATGCGGGGGCAGAAAGCCCGTGTTGGGACGTGGTGAAGAAAACCGGATTGATTTCATCAAAATCCCGCTCTTCCACCATCCGCTGCATCAATACTGAGCCGACCATACCACGCCAGCCGATAAAACCTACTCTTTTCATCATCGTTACCCTGCCTTGAAAGATATTCGTCAGACACACTGACATCACTAAAACTGACAAAATATCGCGAAAGGTGCAAGTCTATTTATGGACTATAGCACCAGCATGTTTGAAGCGAAGAGACTGCCTGCAAGACAGAGAGATAAAGAACAAATTATCGGATTTGTGTCACAAAATCTCATTTATGTAAATAATAATATTTGCGATGCGCAATAAAGCATTGGGGCAATAATTGGGAAGTTATTCGAAACATTAAAGGTTTTATGCCAGTATTATCGGTGAAGCATTTTCCACAGGGAAACCATGATGACACTATGGTTCAAGCAACGCGTTCATATCCTGATAGGACTGGCATCGATTCTTGTCATCGTCCAATTGCTAAATACCTTTACGGGTGGATCATTAATCCATCTCGGCATTATTCCCCGCGATGTTCGAGGATTGATCGGTATTCCTCTCTCCCCTTTCCTGCATGGTAGCTGGGAACATTTATTCAGCAATCTTCCTGCACTATTGGTATTGAGCGCGTTATTGATGACGCATTCCATTCGTTATTATGTGCTTGCCAGCCTGTTTATTATCTTTACAGCAGGAATTCTGGTCTGGTTGTTTGGCCGTACCGCCATTCATGTTGGTGCCAGCGGCTGGATTTTCGGCCTGTGGGGATTATTGCTGGCTAATGCTTACTTCCTGAGGCGGGCAAAGGATTTCTTCTTTGCGATTTTGGTGATGATTTACTACGGTGCGATTGTCTTCGGTTTGTTACCATGGCAAGAATACATTTCCACCGAAGGGCATATTTTCGGCGCTATTTCAGGGGTTGTTTTCTCTTGGTTCAGCAAAAAGTGGCTTATCACAAGCCATTAGTTAAAAAACCAAAATACCCACATCCCCTGATCGCGTAACTAAAAGCTTGTTTAAGCTGCCATGGTATTTTTTATTTGCGGGGGCAACCATTTGCATTTATGTGGGGGCGTATCAGGGAGAAAGGGTACTTCATCAAATTAAATAAAAAAAGCCAATAGAAATAGCATTTCCACTGGCCTTATGACATTAATATTCAAGATTACTTTTTATTTCTCCTTATCCATTCTTGCATTTGCTTAATTTCAGCATCCTGAGCCTTGATAATATTTTCTGCAAGCTGCCTCATTTCCGGATCTTTGCCATATTTAAGTTCTATTTGAGCCATCTCAACCGCCCCAATATGATGAGCCAACATGCCTTCCGCAAAAGCTTGATCGGCATTATCGGTCATCATACTTTTATGCATATCATCATGCATTTTTGTCATTGATGCGTTAAGTTCCTCCTGCATTGTATTGGTATTCGCGATGGCGCTGAAAGCAAATGTGCCGGCAATGATTGATGCGAAAACTAACGTTTTTTTCATAGTGTTCTCCTTAGGGTTATATTAAAAAGATAAACCTTACCCTAAGGGGAATGTCAATAATGTATAGCGGCCAATAAATCCTGAATTTTTAAAAACATCGGAGTTGTTCCATTGGATGCAGGCGTTCCAAGCTCAACGAATCCAAGAAGTATGTAAAACGCAACAGCGTCAGGATCAGCACACCACTATGAATGATAACAATTGTCGGTGTTAGCGATCCTACTCACAGGTGCTATATATAACAAAGTGATAACCACTATTTCCAATAGAACCGCTATAAACCTCAGTAACTCCGACAGGCGTTTTACTGCTTTCTGGATTACCTTTTGAAACAAGGACGAAAAATTTACCTTTACAGATGTATTCTCTCTTATAACCAATGGCATTGAATTTTTTATCATTAGTTAACGTACTAAGTTTTTGAATATCCTCTTCTACTCCCTTAAGTGCTGTACACAAATTAGCATTTTGTTTTAATTCTAAAAGATAAAAGCTATCTTTTTCACCAGCCCAGAGCCAAAAATCTGGCTTACATCTTTCCATATCAGCGGGCATTCCATCCCACTTAACATTAAATTCTCGCCACCATTCCCCATCCTGGACTGTGACATGATGGTGTAAAAAATAGGCCAACTCAATTTGAAACCAATTTTCCCAGCCAGAAATTTTCTCAATGTTAAAGACATTGAAACGTTCAATAATATGCACTTGGTTGAAAAAAATGGCTAATAACTTTGCTACGTCAACTTTTTCCCCAAGAGATTTAGAGGCTATTCCTACAATTTCTGGTGCCATATCAGAAATTTTTATTATCTCCATTTTATTATTTTGACCTTTTTGTTGTTACACACATGACGCCATATCAATGATAGTGCTGCTCAAAACAGCCATCTTATTGCCAGAATCCTCTAATCCCATTAATAAAGGTTTCAATCACGCTACACACCCGCTCATATATACGTGCACGAACGGTCTTACGTTCCAGAATCTTCGGCGTCCAAGTCAGCGTTGCTGCAACCTCATCCTCACGCGGCATCACGTCGGTGAACAGATAATTATTCACCAACTCCGTTAACTTTATGAAATCCAGACGCTCTTCAGCACACAGTGTCGCTAATGCTTTGTTTTTTTCCCGCTCGACATAAGTTTCAAACACTTGGGTGATATCTTCATCATGCGCTACACGTAGAAGATTTTGTTCAATAAAGTCATTAATCAGTTCACGTTTACTACGCAATGTCACATCGCTATCAATGATCTCCATCACTTTTTTCTTCTGCTCCTGCTGCTCTTTTGGCGACATTGACTGAATATTTGCCAGTAATTTGAGGATATAACCGACGTTAATTTCATCACGATGGATCAGAGAAACTTCAAAATCCACCTCATCCAGAATGGATACTTTTTCTTTACCGGAGTGCTTTTTCACTTTGTCGTAAATATCGAGATATTTACTGGTGTAGTCAGCCAGCGTTTGATCAGACAATGGCTTACTCACATCATCAAAATCAGCGAAGGTTTCAAGAATATTTTTCAAGCGCAGCACATCTCGAAATGCGTTAACAAATACCAGTTGGGCATGTTCATCCGGTAGATTATCCACACTTTCGACTGTCGGGGTTAAGGTCAATAAATAATCAACCGAGTCCTGATAATCGCTCAGGTATTCTTCAAATGACTTAACCAGTACAACAGAAGATGCATTTTTATTGGAAAACAGGGCGATAGCATCATCAGTCGCTTTTTTCAGGTTGCGAAAACAGACGATATTACCGTGGCTTTTCTTCTCATTAAGGATGCGGTTGGTACGAGAAAACGCCTGCACCAAACCGTGAAAACGCAAATTTTTGTCCACGTATAGAGTGTTCAATAATGGGCTATCAAAGCCAGTCAGGAACATATTCACTACCAGCAGGATATCAATACCCTTCTCTTTAGTACGCTTGGCGATATCTTTGTAATAATTATAAAAACTCTGCGAGTCATTGGCAGAATAGCTGGTGCCATACAGCTCGTTGTAATCCTTGATAAAGCTGTCGAGGTGATCCCGACTTGAGACATCCACGTTGCCGCCCTGTGGAAGACTGATATCTTCTTCATCCAATAGCCCGTTCACCGCCTCTTTATCGCTTTTATCCGCTTCGTTGGCGGCATAAGTGAAGATGGTTGCGACTTTCAGCGGCTTATAGTTAGCATCTGCGGCCATAAGCGCAGTCTGTTTTTCTTTAAACAACTTATAATAGGCGATCAGCATTTCCACCGACCCGACGCAAAACATGGCGGTAAATTCGCGGCTGCGGGTCTTAGCGTTGTGGTGTGCCAGAATATAGTCGGTAATTTTCCCCAGCCGAATTTCGCTCTCCATCACCTCTTTGGTATCGATATCTTCTACGTCGATATCAATTTCATTATTACTCTCTTTACGCTTATAGGTACCAACATATTCCACGGCAAAACGCAGTACGTTCTCGTCACGGATGGCATCGACAATAACGTATTTATGCAAACATGCGTCAAATAGACTTTCGGTCGTTTGCTTGATGCCATTGGTGATATTAACGTTATCAGCAAAAATCGGCGTACCGGTAAAACCGAACAATTGGGCATTCTCAAAAAAATTAACGATCGCTTTATGAGTATCGCCAAACTGGCTGCGGTGACATTCGTCAAAGATAAAAACGATGCGCTCTTTGCGCAGGTGTTCCAGCTGTGCTTTATAATCTTCGTGGGTTATGGCGTTGTTCAGCTTTTGAATGGTGGTCAGCGTTAACTTGCTGCAAGTGGCTTTCAGATGCTTAATCAGCGTACTGGTGTTATTGGTCGTGTCCACGCTGTCTTTGGCAAAGGAGTTAAACTCTTTCGCTGTTTGGTAATCAAGATCCCGGCGGTCGACAACAAAAATGACCCTATCCACTTCCGGCACCGACATGATGACCTGACTGGCCTTAAACGAAGTCAGCGTCTTGCCTGAACCGGTGGTGTGCCAGATATAACCGTTGCGAGGTTTACCCGGAATATGCAGGCTTTCCCTGACATGATGGATCATCGCTTCGCAGGCGTAAAACTGATACGGACGCATCACCATCAGGCACTTACGGGTTTCATTCAGCACCGTGTAGTGGGTGATCATTTTGGCGATATGACACACTTTCAGGAACGCATCGGAAAACTTCTCCAGCGACTTAATCGGCTCGTTTTGTTCATCCGTCCAGAAAAAGGTCTGTTCGAAATGATTGGCGCGGTTGTTGGCGTAGTATTTGGTATCCACGCCGTTACTGATGATAAAAATCTGCACATACTGGAACAGGCCACTACCGACCCAGAAAGCATCTCGATGATAACGGTCTATCTGGTTAAACGCTTCTTTTAGCCCCAGTCCACGACGCTTAAGCTCGATCTGTACCAAAGGGAGGCCGTTGATCAGTAAGGTAACGTCAAAACGGGTTTTACGGCTGTTTTGCTCGGCATTGAATTGTTTAACCTGACGAGTAACTTGAAACTCGTTCTGGCACCACTCTTCTTTATTAATAAAGCTAAGCCATTTCTCTGTACCATCATCTCTCAATAACTGGTAGCGATCTCGCAAGGTTCTGGCGCGATCGATTACCTCATTACCTTTGGTCAAGTGCAGAAAAACACGGTTAAATTCGCCGTCGGTGAGCGGAGTAGCTTCTAATCGGTTATGAATTTCAATCTGTTTTCTCAGGTTGGCTTTCATACTGGCTTCGTCAGTGACGTTTACCAGCTC
>NZ_JAQRFK010000063.1 GCF_028598745.1 Xenorhabdus sp. IM139775 | reverse complement strand
TGTTCATCGCCCAAATGCGCCGTCACATAGTCGCGCAGAATATCGCGGGCGACGTCGACGTCCCAGCGGGCGCGCTCCAGCAGATGTTGAATGCCATCAGGCGTGCGTTCGCCTATCCATTCCGCCAGTTGCCAGCCATTTTTACGTTCAACGTCACTGAGCAGCCCCCGGAGATAAGCGAGGCTGCGTTGCTGTGGGCCGGGATGGTGAAACAAGGGAGCCAGACGGGTATGAAGTGAGAGCAGTTCCTGTTCCCAGGCATTGGTCGGTGAGTGCATTGAACACCTCCCCGTATTTTCAGGAAAAAAATGTCAGGGCCATCATGCCACAATGGGGCGTACGACTGTAGTATTAGCCCTAAAATATAAAATGCCCGATGAAGTACATCGTCAGGCGTTAAGTAAAATAAGTGTCAACGTACATTAGGACTAGACACTGAACTTCACGTATTGCAAAGTTTTTCTCGTTTTTTCACTCACCTAAGCCAACCTTATTCAATCTACATCAACTTACTGATGTGGGTACAACTACGGGTATATCCAATATTGTAATTCGGTATCAATGCACCATTATACTAATGGGAGTGAAATTGGCTGTAATAGCCATTGATATCATTTTGTGGAGGATATGTTGTTTTTACCCCCTAAAGGGGATATTTACCTTTTATCCTATTAAGGGGATATTTATGAAGATTACATCACCACAAACACTTGCTGTAGCCATTCGTGAGCAACGCAAAAAAATTCGTCTGACTCAAAAAGATACGGCTGACCGAGTTGGAATGAAACAGAGTACAGTCTCTGGATTTGAGAACAACCCGGAGAAAAGCAAGCTGGAAACTTTGTTTAAATTGCTTTCTGCACTGGATTTGGAACTGCAAGTTACAGAACGTAATGCTTCAAAAAAGTCAGGTAATGGCTGGGCAAGGGAGTGGTAAATGAACAAATTGACTGTTGCATTGAATGGATTGGAAGTGGGCACTTTATTTCGTGATAAAAAAGGGGCTATGTCTTTTCAATACAAAGATGAGTGGCTGGAAGAACCCGGAGCCCGTGCAATATCGCTTTCTCTACCTCTCAGCAGCCAGAAGTATGTAGGTTCAGAGGTATTCAATTTCTTCGATAATTTACTACCTGATTCCAGAGAAATAATCGCCCGTATGCAGGCTAGATTTCAGATAACTAGCAAACATCCATTCGACCTCTTAGCCAGTGTTGGGAGAGACTGTTTTGATGTAAAGCCTGAATTTGTTTTGTCGCATGTTGATAATCATCAGGAATAACAACTAATGGCATGTGAGATATCCTTCAGGTAAATTCTGGGTGAATGTCGGGAAATAGAATCAAACTAATTAAAAAAATAAGGTTATCTTATTTTAGTTACCAAACTACAACATTTAACTAAAAGTGTTAACTTAATCTGGCTAATATTATGAAAAGGAAGGGAAAGCGGGAAATGACCGCCAGTTCTGAATGAAATGGCGGTACAGGAGGATTAAGCAGATTCCGAGAGTTCTTTCAAATATTGGAAAATCTGCCGATAGGATTTAGGCGGCTTATTGGCTGCCTTCTCCTTTTTAGCATTACGAACCAATGCGCGCAGTTGCTGGCGATCAGTGTGTGGATACAGGGCAATAACTTCTTCAAAAGCATCATCGCGTTCAATCAGTTTGTCACGCAGTTCTTCCAGTTTATGCAGAATAACGACTTGCTGGTTGTGGCGGTTTTTCAGTTTGTCCAATGCCGTGGTGATTGGTTCAGGATCGCGGGCACGTAATAATTTACCGATTAATTGTAATTGGCGGCGGCGCCCTTCACGTTTGATTTTCTGTGCCAGCTCAATGGCGGCCAGCAAATCTTCATCCAGTGGGATCCGCTCAAGTTGGTTTTTACTGAGTTCAACCAGCTCCGCCCCCAACTTTTTCAGTATTTCAGCATCCCGCTTGATTTCACTTTTACTGACCCAGATTATCTCTTCTTCTTCCTCTTCAGCAGGATAATTGTCGAGCCAATCTTCAGGCTGCTTTGCCATAATTGTTTTTCCTTCTAAAAAGGCCGGATAAGGTGCGTTTTGCAGCATGACCTATCGTCCGGTGGGTGTTAACATCCTAATATTGTGTATTGTAACTGGGAAAATTGTCTGATTACCACTCGGCATTCGTATCATGAACCGGAAACAGGCATTTTTTCTGACAAATTCTCCCTTTAATTCATTGGATTACGGTTAATTAATGATAGTTACCAATCAACAAATCGCGGAACAGCGTAAGCTGCTGGAAGATGCGGTTGCTCATGCTCTGGAATTAGCGAAAGCCGGTTGTGATGCTGCGGAAGTTGCCGTCAATAAAACGACGGGAATTAGTGTCAGCACCCGCTTTAGCGAAGTCGAAAATGTTGAGTTTAACAGCGATGGCGCACTGGGGCTTACGGTTTATCACCAGCAGCGCAAGGGAAGCGCTTCCTCAACGGATCTTAGCCCAGAAGCGATTGCCCGTACTGTGCAGGCCGCTATTGATATTGCGCGTTATACCTCCCCTGATCCTTATGCCGGCCCAGCCGATAAAGAATTATTGGCGTTTGCTGCCCCTGAGTTAGATCTTTTCCATCCCGCTGCCCTGGATGCAGATAAGGCCATTGAGTTGGCTGCCCGTGCGGAACAGGCATCATTGCAGGCAGATGAGCGTATTACCAATACGGAAGGCGGGAGTTTCAACAGCCATTATGGTATTCAGGTATTTGGCAATAGTCATGGCATGCTGCAAAGCTATTGTTCAAGCCGGCATTCTATGTCGAGCTGTGTCATTGCTGAGCAAGATGGCAATATGGAACGCGATTATGCCTATACCGTGGGTCGCCATCTTGACGATTTGAAATCACCAGAGTGGGTAGGGCAGGAGTGTGCCCGCCGTACGCTTTCCCGTTTGGGCGCGCGTAAATTATCAACGATGAAAGCGCCGGTTATCTTTTCGGCAGAAGTGGCTACGGGTTTATTCGGCCATTTGGTGGGGGCGATCAGCGGTAGCAGCATTTATCGTAAATCTTCTTTCTTGTTGGATAGTCTGGGCAAACCGATTTTGCCTTCATGGCTGACGATTGAAGAGCAGCCTCATTTGCTGCGTGGATTGGCTTCAACGCCATTTGACAGTGAAGGTGTGCGTACAACGCCTCGTGAGATTGTCAAAGAGGGGATTTTACAGACTTGGCTGCTGACTTCCTACTCTGCCCGCAAGTTGGGCATGGTAAGCACTGGCCATGCAGGTGGAATTCATAACTGGCGCATTGCAGGTCAGGGTCTGGACTTTGCCGGCCTGTTGCGTGAAATGGGCACAGGCTTGATCGTTACCGAGCTGATGGGGCAGGGCGTTAGCGCAGTGACAGGGGACTATTCTCGTGGCGCATCCGGTTTTTGGGTCGAGAATGGCGAGATCCAATATCCGGTCAGTGAGATCACCATTGCAGGTAATTTGAAAGAGATGTGGGCAAATATGGTGACAATTGGTAATGATATCGAAACACGCAGCAATATTCAGTGTGGTTCGGTGTTGCTGCCGGAAATGAGTATCGCCGGTCAATAGGGATACTCAATCAACAGCAGCCAGTTCGGTGTCACTGAGCTGGCTGAGAATTAGCGGTGATATTCCCCCGCGGCTTCGGGTTGGTAAAGTATTTCCAGTACTTTTAGCCGGGTTTTTTCACCGTTTGGCAATTGCCACGTTATTTCATCATTGACCCGCAGACCCAAAAGCGCAGCCCCCAAAGGTGCCATGACGGACAGATGTTGGGTGCTGTCTTGCAGGGCAGCAGGATAAACCAGCGTACGAACACGTTCTTCATTGCTGCCCAGATCAATGAAGCGAATTTCGCTGTTCATCGTGACCACATCGGCCGGAATATCTGCTGGTGCCACAATTTCTGCCCGATCTAACTCTTCATTCAAGGCATCAGCGATGCGGGTATTGGCAAATGCCGATTGTTCCAACAGAGAATCTAAACGTTCGGCATCCAATTCATTGATCATGATTTTAGGTTTTTTCATACCACACTCCAAATTAGACTCAATACAAAATAACACCCCGCGTCACAAGGAGGGGGGTGTTATTTTCAAAGTAATTTAGATGATATTAGGCTGTTCTGTCGTGAAAATAAAGAGATCATGATCACGAACTGTTTTGCATTGTTAATGAAACAAGGCTTATTCAGGGGGAGGAAAAGAACAATCTGCCATCATTTCGGATCGTGGATTATTTATCTGTGGTCACGACGATACGTGGGTTGGTTTCTCCCCAAATGGAAGAAAACTCAACAACGTGCATGCCTCCCCATTTCTGAATATCAGACTGGGTGATTTCGTCATTACCTTGTTTACCGAAAATAACCACTTCATCGCCGCTCTTCACGTCTGGCAGATCGGTGACATCGACCATCACGGTATTCATGGAAACGCTGCCGACAACGGGGGCACGGTGACCGTTGATCAGGACATAGGCTTTGTTTGACAGGGCAGAGCTAAAGCCATCAGAGAAACCCACTGGCAAGTTGGCGAGCATGGAATCCCGTTTCAGGATGTGAGTGTTGTCGTAGCCGACGCCATTACCTTTAGGGTAAGGTTTAACTGAAGCAACACGGGTCTTCACTTGAATCAACGGCTTGAACTCTGGGTGGCTGGTGGTCAGGATGCCATACAGCGCACTGCCAACGCGAGCCATGTCGAATTGGGCTTCAGGTATGCTGAGTGAGGCAAAAGAGCTTGATGCGTGCAGCGTGATTTCCTCTCTTTTCAGATTGGCTGTTGTGATCAACCAAGAAGTTTGTTCCTGGAAATTTTTAATGCTGTCACGGATGGCATCCATACCCGTGAACGCATGGTGGCTCATCATGCCGGCCAGTTTCAGGTTAGGCAACTGAGTGATTGCTAGCGCTTCTTGTTTGCCCTGCTCAGTTTTCATTTCCAATCCATTGCGGCTCATAAGACCGGTGTTCAGCATCAGATGGACGCGAATTTCTTTACCGTGTTTTTTGGCCAGCGCATCAATGGCTTTAGCATGATCCAAATCACCGATCATCTCTTCCATCTCATAGCCCAGTGTACTTTCGATTTCAGCAATGTCAGCAGTGCGGACACGGATCAGTTGCCCTTTAAAGCCGCTTTCACGCACGATACGGGCTTCTTCATTACTGGTGATCCCGACGCAAGGCACGCCAGTTTTAATGATGGATGGCATCAACAGGCCAAGGCCATGACCATAAGCATCACCTTTCAGAACCGCACACATTTTGGTGCCGTTGTTCAGTTTTTTTTGCAATGTGTGGATATTATTTTCGAAAGTGGTGGTATTGATTTCAACCCAAGCGTTATTGGTTGCTGCGATGCTTTCTGCGTGGGTGTTATCTAAAGAGAGCACGGGCGCTGCTTGGGCAGTACCTTGAAACAGACTCAGGCCAAGCAGGATCGCCAGTGTGGTTTTATTAAAACGCATGAAGTAAATCTCCAGTTTAGGATTTGTGCGTACAATGCACGGTACGTAAATGCGCCTTGATGATAAGTTTTTTATTAATTTATTTCACACGGTTAACTTATTGAAAGCTAACATTTATTGTTTATCTAATACTATTTATAAATAGTCAGTATGATTAACTGGGTTAATGGTTTTAGCCGATTGTTTTTATGGCTGGAGACAGATTTATAGTCAGAATATATGAAGGTTTTTTTATCTTTTGTCAGTTTTAATGACTTGTTTTTTGCTATTGTTAAAATCGGATAGCGTCAGAAAACGCGAGTTAGCGATTGAAATGGGTAAGATTGAAACGGGTAAGATTAAGACGGGTAAAGTGAAGGGGGGGGGAGAGGACGCGTTGTTTTTCAGGTCGTGAAATGATCAGTTGGGTTATTCGGCGTCTATGGGGGATATGCGCGATTATTCCTCACCAAACCCGACATTGAAGAGTTCGATAATCGCGGCCAGCGCTTGCTGTTCATCCGGCCCGCTGACCTCAACGTCAATATGGCTGCCTTGTTCGGAATCGAGCATTAACATGGCAATGACGCTACGGGCTTCGGCCTGTAAATGACTGCTGTTACGCAGGATCACTTCTGATTGAAACTGTTGTACCAGATCATGCAGTTTCATCGCAGGCCGGGCGTGCATTCCGAGCCGATTTTTAATTTCAAGTCGTTGCTTGACAGTCATGGCGTGCGCTATTCGTATTATTTGCGTTTTTCCAGCGTGCGGTGACGTGATTGCACGTTTTTGCCACGGGAACGGAAATAATCAGCCAGTTGTTCTGCCACATAAACGGAACGGTGTTTACCGCCTGTGCAACCAATCGCGACAGTCAGATAGCTGCGATTGTTGGTTTCCAGCATGGGGAGCCAAAGCTCAAGGTAGCTGCGGGTCTGGTAAATAAAATTATGCACCTCTGTGTGACGATCCAAAAACGCGGCCACCGGGCGATCCAAACCGGTCATGGGGCGCAGTTTCGGATCCCAGTGCGGGTTTGGCAGGAAACGCACATCGAAAACGTAGTCTGCGTCAATAGGAATACCATGTTTGAAACCAAAGGATTCGAATACCATGGTCAGTTCCCTTTCCCGCTTGCCCAATAAGCGCGTCCTGAGCATTTCCGCCAGTTCATGAACGGACATTTCAGAGGTATCAATGATCAAGTCAGCGCGTGAGCGCAGGGGTTCCAGCAAGTCGCTCTCTTGGTCAATGGCGCTTTCCAGTGACAAACTCTTGCTGGATAGCGGGTGTAAACGGCGAGTGTCACTGTAGCGACGGATCAGGGTATTACGATCCGCATCAAGAAACAGTAACTGCGGCGAAAAACTGTCAGGCAACTGTGTCAGCGCCTCTTCAAAAATCTCCGGCGACTCCGGCATATTTCTGACATCAATACTAACCGCCGCCGAAATATCACGTTCAGCCAGTGTGCTTGCCAATTCTGGCAGCAACACCACGGGTAGGTTATCTACGCAATAGAAGCCCATGTCTTCCAGTGCACGCAGGGCAACGGATTTTCCAGAACCTGAACGACCACTGACGATCATCAGCACCATGAGGTGACTCCCCCTAAATGTTTATAATTGTAATCGCTATTTATACTCGTCGTACTTCAAGAGGCATTTATTATCTCCCCGTGGCGCGGGGAGATAATAAGCGGCTTTCGTCTTGCAAGCGGTAACTTGAAGTTTATAAGGTATATTCAGTAATGATTTTATACAGTTCCTCATCACTCTGCGCTGAACGCAGGCGACGGCAGAGATTTTTATCTGCAAGGCGTTTTGCAATCAATGATAGTGAATGTAAATGGGTTTGACACTGGTCTGATGGCACCAATAAAGCAAACAGCAAGTCAACAGGTTGATTATCGATAGCGTCAAAGGTAATGGGTTGTTCCAGATGCAAAAATACCCCAACGGCATTATCCGAACACTCTTTATCCAATTTGCCGTGAGGAATGGCGATCCCGTTGCCAATGCCTGTTGTGCCGACTTTTTCGCGGGAAAGAATAGCTTCGAATACGGTGTTTTCCGGCACTCCGAGCTGTTTTGATGCCAGCTCACTGATAATCTCTAAGGCGCGCTTTTTGCTCGAACAAGGGACGTTGTTGCGTGTACATTCGGGTGAAAGCACCGAGCTTAGTGGTAAATCTGTTTCGTTGTTCATTTCTTTATTCACTTAGGGCCTTGTTATACCGGATGCCTGATAACGCATCCGGTATGGATTCACTGCGCTAAAACGGATCTACAGCTTGTCATCGGCGCTATAGACGGTGTTATAGAGAGAACAGTGATATTTTATGACGGCCCCGTTGCCTGGAAGCGATTAATGTTGTCTCAATTTACTTTTGTGTTTGGTCAATTGACGCGCTAACTTATCGACGAGTGCATCAATTGCCGCATACATGTCTTCATGTTCTGAGGCTGCATGCAACTCACTTCCATTAACATGCACCGTGGCTTCAGCGATCCTTTGCACCTTTTCCACCCGGAGAATGACTTGGATGAGGTTAATTTTATCGAAATATTGATCCAATTTGCCGCATTTGGTATTCACGATATTGCGAAGTGCATCTGTGATTTCAATATTGTGGCCTGTAACATTGAGTTGCATAGTGTTTTCCTTCTCTGTGTGGTTCAAACCAGTTTTTTACGTTGGTTTGAAGGCGGGATGGATAACGACTCTCTATATTTTGCGACAGTCCGGCGAGCCACTTGAATACCTTGTTCAGCGAGTATACTGGTCAACTTGCTGTCACTCAGTGGCTTGGCCGGATTTTCTGCCGCAACCAGTTTTTTCACCAGCGCCCGTATTGCGGTAGAAGAGGCTTCACCTCCGCTATCCGTATTGACGTGGCTGGAGAAAAAATATTTAAGTTCAACGATCCCGCGCGGACTATACAGATACTTTTGTGTTGTCACACGGGAAATGGTGGATTCATGCATGTCAACTTGATAGGCGATATCAGCCAGTACCAGTGGTTTCATGTGTTCCTCACCATACTCAAAAAAATCTTGTTGCCGTTCAACAATGCAGCGGGCGACTTTTAACAGTGTCTCATTCCGGCTTTCGAGGCTTTTGATCAACCATTTGGCCTCTTGCAAGTGATTGCGTATGAATAAACTGTCACTTTCATTGTTGGCTCGTTGCCCCAGTGCTGCGTAGTGTTGGTTGATCCGCAGGCGGGGGAGGCTATCGGTATTTAGCCTGACTTGCCAGTTTGCATTTTCTTTCTGCACCAGAACATCGGGAATAACATACTCGGATTCACCTGTATTGACTACCAAACCCGGTTTTGGTTCCAGTGATTGAATGATATCAATGGCCCCTTTCAACGCATTTTCTTTTAATTTGCCCTGACGCAATAAATGACGGAAGTCCCGGTTACCCAGTCGTTCAAGGTATTTGCTGACAATCAGTCTGGCATCATTCAGGTGAGGTGTTTCCGACGGTAACATGGAGAGCTGGATAAGCAAGCATTCGCGTAAGTCACGGGCGGCAATCCCAATCGGATCAAAATGCTGTATACGTTTGAGGACGGTTTCAACCTCTTCTAGAATCAGTTCCTCATCACCCATACTGGCAAGGATTTCTTCGATGGAAAGGGTCAGGTATCCGGTGTCATCAATGGCGTCAATGATTGAGGTGGCAATGGCCGCGTCCGTTTCAGTAAATGGCGTCAATCCTGCCTGCCACATGAGGTAATCTTGCAGTGTTTGGGTGGTTTCTCCCTGATAGACGGGGAAATCCTCAGCGCTATAATCACTGCTGGTGCCTGAAGGCGTGCCAGCGGTGTAAATTTCATCCCAACTGGTATCCAATGGCAGCTCTTCAGGCATATCCCGCTGTTCAAGTGCGTCTCGGGTATCCATGACTTCCGCTTCGCTGTCAGGCGCCTGATTCTCCACTTCCTGATGCAGATCTTCCTGTTCAAGCAGCGGGTTAGTTTCCAAAGCCTGCTGAATCTCCTGCTGAAGCTCAAGCGTAGAAAGTTGCAACAAACGGATGGCTTGCTGGAGTTGTGGCGTCATCGTCAATTGCTGACTGAGCCTGAGTTGCAAACTTTGCTTCATAGCGTTCCACTTTCTCCTTAATCTAGCCTGAATGGTTCCTTGAATCGCGCCTGACAGAAGAATAACCGTTAAAGACGGAAACCTTCGCCTAAATAGACGCGTTTGACTTGCTCGTTATTCAGGATGTCATTCGGAGTACCGTGGGCAATCAGATGACCTTGGCTGACAATATAAGCCCGTTCGCAGACATCCAGTGTTTCACGGACATTATGGTCAGTAATCAGTACACCCAACCCGTAATCCCGCAGGTGTTGAATGATCTTTTTAATATCCAGTACGGAAATGGGATCAACGCCGGCAAAGGGTTCATCCAACAGGATGAATTTGGGGTTGGCTGCCAGTGCGCGGGCAATCTCCACACGACGGCGTTCACCACCGGAAAGGGATTGCCCAAGGCTGTCACGCAGGTGAGAGATGTGAAATTCTTCCATCAACTCTTCTGCACGTACTTTTCGCTGCTCTTGGGTCAGATCTTTGCGGATCTCCAGTACCGCCATCAAATTGTCTAAGACACTTAAGCGACGGAAGATAGAGGCTTCCTGAGGCAAGTAACCTATTCCACGGCGTGCACGCTCATGCAGGGGCAGCAGGCTGATATCTTCTTCATCAATGGTAATCGCGCCGGCATCACGTGGAACAATACCGACGACCATATAGAAAGTGGTGGTTTTACCTGCCCCATTGGGGCCAAGTAAGCCAACGATCTCCCCTGATTTCACGTTCAGGCTGACGTTCTCAACGACCTTACGGCCTTTATAGGCTTTCGCCAGGTTTTCTGCGTTTAGTATTGCCATTGGTCGTTATTTACCCTTTTTCTGAGCATCAGCGCCATGAGCACCCGGGCCTTTTTCCTGTAGCTGGGCAGGTAACAGGACGGTGGTGACATGTTTACCTTTATCACTAAAGGCTTCCATCTGTTGTGTTGGTACGAGATAAGTGATCTTATCGCCCTTGATATTGCTGTCTAGCTGTTCAAGATAGGCGTCACCAATTAGCGTGACCAGCTCTTTGTCCATCTCATAACGCATCTTTGAGGCATGACCTGTGAGCGGCTTGCCATCATCTTGCAATTGATAAAAAGTGGCCGGATTACCGTAAGCGTCAATGACGGTCTTGTTGGAATCCCCCTCAGGGCGGGTCACAACGACTTTATCTGCATGAATGTCAATGGAGCCTTGTTTTACGATCACATTCTCCGTAAAGGTGGCAATGTTTCCCGTTAAATCCAAAGACTGTCTTGCTGAGTCAATGGTAATCGGCTTTTTGGTATCTTCTTTCAAGGCCAGTACGGGCAGGCTGACTGCAAAAAGTGTACTGGCAATAACGGTATTACGGATTAGGTTGTTCATGTGGAATCTCATATTGAGTGGTCACCTTTTCAATCAATTCAGCAGTTTTATTTCGCAAATTGCCACGCATTCTCATGCCAACAGATTTTAAACCGACACCGATCAGCGTCACGCGGTCATCGGATGCGACATCTTGTGTTGTGAGATTAATGGTCGCGTTGTCTGTTGTGATCCGCTGCAATTGTGACGCATCGGTCAGGCTATCCACTTGGACATCCCCATACAGATAGAGCATCTGATCATTGGTCAGTTTGGCCTTGTTGGCGCGTATTGTCCATGTCGCTATCGGGGTTGCGGAAGCGTCATTAGGGGCAAATGTGGTTAATACGGGGTTTGTAAACCAGGTCAGTTTGGTTTCCGTATAGTTTTTAACATCGTCAGCGATCAGTCTGTAAGCCAGTTTGCCTTCCGGATCATAGACAAAAGTAATGGCTTCCTGTGTTTGATAAGTCGGATAACCATCATCCACAATGGCTGATGAGTTATCATCATTGACGTTCGATAAATTCCAGCCAATCAGCGCAAGCGCGATCAGTGCCAGTAGTGCGATCAGCCAGGATTGAATTTTGCTCATTCTTTTTTCAGTTCTAATTTATATGGATAACCCTTTGGCATCTTCGAGCTTGTTTTGCGCGAAGAGCACCAAATCACACAGTTCCCTGACTGCACCACGACCGCCGGCAATCTGAGTCACATAATCTGCTTTTGGCAACAGCAATGGATGGGCATCAGCAACGGCAACAGATAACCCCACTTGTGCCATGACAGGCCAGTCAATAAGATCATCACCCATATAGGCGACGTGTTCTGGCTGCAACGCTAGTTTATCCAACAGTTCCTTATACGCCAAAACCTTATCGTTTTGTCCTTGGTAAAGATGTGTAATACCCAGTGTTTCTGCCCGATTTTCCAGCAGTTTTGCCTTGCGGCCGGTAATAATGGCAACATCAATACCCGAAGTGATTAAACAACGGATGCCATAACCATCACGAACGTTAAAGGCTTTCAGTTCTTCGCCTTCATTGCCCATATAGATAAGCCCGTCAGACATCACGCCATCAACATCACAAATCAGCAGACGGATTTGACGGGCTTTTTCGATAATTGTTTTGCTTACTGGGCCATAACAGGTGTCCAGGTACTCTTTTTGACTCATTAAGGCATTCTCTTAAGATTGATAGCGGTTTACTTGCCTACACGACGCCGGCCTGCAAAAGATCGTGCATGTGCAGTACACCAAGTAATTTGTCACCTTCTGTGACTAATAGTGAAGTGATATGGCGCGATTGCATCAGGTTCAAGGCATCCACTGCCAGTGCATTGGGTCTGATACGGATGCCACCGGCCGTCATGACATCCGCGATTTTTGCATGGTTTAAATCAATACCCATATCGAAAACACGGCGCAAATCACCATCGGTAAAAATACCGCGGATCTGCATGTCATCATCACAGATCACCGTCATGCCCAATTTTTTGCGGGTGATTTCCACCAAGGCCTCACGCAGCGTCGCGGTGTGGGGAACATGGGGCATGTCATCGCCGGTGGTCATTAAATCGCTGGCCAATAGTAGCAGTTTGCGTCCCAGTGCACCGCCGGGATGGGAAAGTGCAAAATCTTCGGCAGTAAAGCCACGGGCCTGCAACAGTGCCACGGCCAGGGCATCTCCCATGACGAGTGTTGCGGTAGTACTGGTGGTGGGTGCCAATCCCAAGGGGCAGGCTTCTTGTGGGACTTTGATGCACAAGTGGATGTCTGCGGCTTTGCCCATGCTGCTGTCGCGATTATTGGTCATGCAGATGAGCGGGACGCTTTGGCGTTTGAGAACGGGAATTAACGCCTGAATTTCATTCGATTCACCGGAATTGGAAATCGCCAGCACGACATCTTTTGCGGTTACCATGCCGAGATCACCATGACTGGCTTCGCCGGGATGCACAAAGAAAGAAGGCGTACCGGTACTGGCAAATGTCGCCGCGATTTTCCGCCCAATGTGACCGGATTTGCCCATCCCCATCACAATGACTTTCCCTTCACAGCCGAACATTAATTCACAGGCTTGGCTGAAATCGTCATTAATATATTGCTCCAGTCCGGCCAGCCCTTTGAGTTCATTATGTAATACTTCCTTACCTGCTTGCTGAAAATCGATCTTAGGCATTTTTATTTCTCACTCTTTTCCCACTCAATCGGCAATTACTCAGTACCGTAATAATTAGAAACAAAAAGTACGACAAAATACGCGATAAAACAGCCCAGTAACAAGAGGCCGTTTAATCGGTTCAATCGATGCTTTCTTCCCAGACAAAATACTGTGAATAGTACACTCGCTGCCATCATGACCCAAAAATCCCGGGAAAATGCCTCAGGTGAAAAGACACTGGGGGAAAGTATGGCGGGGACACCTAAGACAAGGGTCAGATTGAAGACATTCGAGCCAATGATATTGCCCATTGCCATGTCGTTCTCCCCTTTTATGGCTGCGGCAATGGCGGTGGCAAGCTCTGGCAAGCTGGTTCCCACGGCAAGGATTGTCAGGCCAATCACCAGTTCACTGAGACCATAAATCCGTGCAATAACGGTTGCATTGTCAATCACCATGCGGGTGGAAATGGGGAGGATCATTAACCCCAAAACAACCCAAAGCAGTGCAATTCCTTTGTTGCCTTCGACAGGCAATTCTGAATTTCGCTCTTGGGTATAGCTATCAACACCACTATGATTTTGGGAAAAAGCCGTCATCTTTATCATCAGTGAGATGAAGAAGAGGGCGGAAAGCACTAAAAGAATACCATCCAACCGGCTCAGGTATCCATTGGACAGCAAATATCCGGCAAATACGGTGATCGCCAACATCAGGGGCACTTCTTGGCGCAGAATTTCTGACTTTACCCTGATGGGCCGAATAAACGCGGCCGCCCCCGTAATTAACAGCAGGTTAGTAATGTTGGAACCAATGGCATTGCCCACGGCCATGTCTGGCTGTCCGTCTAAAATTGCGGTGACAGACACCATCAGCTCTGGCAACGAGGTTCCGATTCCCATAATGATCAGGCCGACAATAAAAGGGGGGATTTTCATGGCGCGGGCAAACACGGCCGCACCATAAACTAATCTATCGGAACCATACACCAGTAAAATCAACCCGGTAATGAGCAGTACAATAGTCAGAAACATGGGGTGTCCCTTAAATCAGTTTTATTCCGAGCATAATGCTAATAATGGTTGATTTTCAAACATGGAACGTTTATTCAGCTAGACTTATACATTCTGACGATCAAGCGATAAAAAGTAAAATTTGTCACAACTTTGCTAACGCAAATTAGACAATTTTTTGTAGTATGCATTATTAATTATTTAAATACAGTCATGAATACAGTTCTATTAACGGTTAGGGGCTTCTAATAATGAGTCAACAAACAGCAAATCTTATTGAGATCTGCGGCATGTATTTCACCCGAGGTCAACGCCCGATTTTTGCTGATATTAATCTGACCGTTCCGAAGGGAAAAATTACCGCCATCATGGGACCTTCTGGTATCGGGAAAACCACCTTGCTACGGTTGATTGGGGGGCAGATTCGCCCTGAACGTGGTGAGATTTGGTTTGATGGCGATAATATTCCGGCATTGTCCCGTCCACGCCTTTATGCTGCCCGTAAGAAAATGAGCATGTTATTTCAGTCAGGCGCCCTGTTTACCGACCTGAATGTTTTTGACAATGTGGCTTTTCCCCTGCGTGAGCATACCCAACTGCCTGAAGCGTTGATTCACACCACGGTGATGATGAAGCTGGAAGCGGTGGGATTGCGTGGCGCTGCGCATTTGATGCCATCGGAACTCTCTGGGGGTATGGCAAGGCGAGCGGCATTAGCCAGGGCGATTGCCCTCGATCCTGACTTAATCATGTTTGATGAACCTTTTGTCGGTCAAGACCCCATCACAATGGGCGTGTTGGTGAAGCTGATTGATGAGCTGAATCATGCGCTGGGTGTGACGTGTGTCGTTGTTTCCCACGATGTGCCTGAAGTCCTGAGCATTGCTGATTATGCTTATATTGTGGCCGAACGGAAAGTGATCGCCGAAGGGACGCCCGATCAGTTGAGAACGAATCAGGATCAGCGGGTACGGCAGTTTCTTGATGGTATTGCTGACGGGCCTGTGCCTTTCCGTTTCCCGGCCGGGGATTACAAAACTGAGTTATTAGGATGATGGAATGTTGATGTTAACACGGGCATTAGCGGCAATGGGCCGACGTACGATTGAAGTGACGGCTTCATTCGGTCGTGCGGGCTTTATGCTGTTCAATGCCATCATAGGTAAGCCGGAACCTGCCAAACAATGGATGCTATTGCGTCAGCAGCTTTATAGCGTGGGTGTCCAATCACTGCTGATCATTGTGGTTTCAGGGCTGTTTATTGGCATGGTGTTGGCCTTGCAAGGTTATCTGGTTTTGACCACATTTAGTGCGGAAGGTAGCCTCGGCATGATGGTGGCGTTATCCCTGCTGCGTGAATTGGGGCCAGTGGTGACGGCATTACTGTTTGCAGGGCGGGCGGGTTCAGCGTTGACGGCAGAAATTGGTTTGATGAAAGCCACCGAACAGATTTCCAGCCTGGAAATGATGGCGGTTGACCCGCTGCGCCGGGTTGTTGCCCCACGTTTCTGGGCGGGTTTTATCAGTATGCCTTTGCTCTCCCTGATCTTTGTGGCTGTGGGGATCTTGGGCGGCGCAATAGTGGGTGTTGATTGGAAAGGCATTGATGGTGGCTTTTTCTGGTCGTCCATGCAAGCTGCGGTGGAATGGCAAAAAGATTTGCTCAACTGTTTTCTCAAGAGTGTGGTTTTTGCTATTACAGTAACGTGGATTGCACTGTTCAATGGTTATGACGCTATCCCAACATCGGAAGGGATCAGCAGGGCAACGACGCGCACAGTCGTTCATGCGTCGTTGGCGGTATTGGGTTTGGATTTTGTGCTGACAGCACTGATGTTTGGGAACTAAGTCGATGCAAAGCAAGAAAAATGAAATTTGGGTTGGGGCTTTTGTCTTGATTGCTTTGGCAGCAATCATTTTTTTATGCCTTAAAGTTGCAAATATCCAATCTCTCGGCAGCCAGCCAACTTATCGTGTCTATGCCGCATTTGACAATATCGGTGGACTGAAAGTCCGTTCACCGGTGAAAGTCGGCGGGGTTGTGGTTGGCCGCGTGGAAAAAATCTGGCTGGATCACAAAACGTATACGCCACAAGTTGAATTGGATATTTTCACGCAATACGACAATATTCCCAATACCAGTTCGCTCTCTATCCGAACTTCAGGGTTGTTGGGAGAGCAATATATTGCGCTCAATATCGGGTTTGATGACCCTGATTTAGGGACGGCGATGTTGAAAGATGGCGATCGCGTTGAAGATACCAAGCCTGCGATGGTACTTGAAGATTTGATTGGCCAGCTTTTGTATAAAAGTGGCGGGAACCAAAAAAAATCCGCTTTGGCACCTGAACAAACACACTAACCGGCAATCCACTGCTTAGGAGAAATAACACTTATGTTCAAGCGATTACTTATGGTTGCGTTGCTGGTGGTTGCGCCATTGGCCAGCGCGACAGATCAAACCAATCCTTACGCATTGATGAAAGATGCGGCAGAAAAAACCTTTACTCATTTAAAGAATGAGCAGTCGCAGATTCAGGCCAATCCAGACGTCTTGCGCCAGATTGTACGTCAAGAATTGATGCCTTATGTGCAAATAAAATATGCCGGGGCACTGGTGCTGGGGCCTTACTACAAACAATCCACACCTGAGCAACGTGATGCTTATTTCAAGGCGTTCGAATCCTATCTGGAACAGGCATATGGTCAGGCGTTGGCGATGTATCATGGGCAAAACTACCAGATTGCACCAGAACAGCCATTAGGTGATAAAACGATAGTGGCCATTCGTGTCACGATTACGGATCCCAATGGGCAACCGCCTGTGCGCCTGGATTTTCAATGGCGCAAAAATAGCAAAACAGGTTACTGGCAGGCTTACGACATGATCGCGGAAGGCGTGAGCATGATCACGACCAAGCAGAATGAGTGGGTGGATATCCTGCGTCAGAAAGGCATTGAGGGTCTGACTGAACAATTGATTATCAGTGCGAAAGCACCGATCACTTTACAAAAGAAATAGACAAAAGAAATAGTGATATGGCAAAAGGTACTCTTGATAACGGCATGATGAGTAAAGAGAATATCAATCAGGAAACGGTGAGTTGGGAAAAGGCCGGCAATACATTGTTTCTGCAAGGCACATTGGATCGTGACAGTTTGCTTCCCCTTTGGCAACAAAAAGAGCAGGCGCTGGAAGGTGTCGATAATATTGATGTTTCTCAACTTAGCCATGTGGATTCTACGGGGTTGGCCCTGTTTATCCAATTAAAGGGGGAATATCAGCAACGTGGCAGGATACTGACTTTTTCAGGTGTGAGTGAGCGTTTAAGCACATTGATAGCGTTGTATGGCCTGCAAGCGCTGCTTGATAAGGATCCGCCCAAGGCATAATGCTTTTTTTGCTAATCCACGCCCTTGTAAGCCATTAGCTTGCAGGGGCGTTTTTCTTGGTTTAAGAGTCGGCTGGATTCCATTAGGATAGCGTCTACTATTATTTTCTAACGACGAATGTGAGCAATTTATGGATACTGATGAAATTAAAAAAGTGCTGATGGAAAAACTGGCACTTGATGAAGTTATCGTTAGCGGTGATGGCAGCCATTTTCAGGTTATTGTCGTTGGTGCACTTTTTGATGGCCTGAGCCGTGTCAAACAACAGCAAACGGTTTATGCTCCCTTGATGGAATACATCGCTGATAACCGTATTCATGCGTTGTCAATCAAGGCTTATACCCCCGCGCAGTGGCAGCGCGACCGCAAACTTCAGGGATTTTGAGGCTGTTTGCCTCGCCGCGAACAGCACGCTTTGAATTAAACAAGAGAATCATGACAGATGGATAAATTTCGAGTGAAAGGGCCTACCTGCTTGTCAGGAGAGGTAACGATTTCCGGGGCAAAAAATGCCGCATTACCAATTATGTTCGCGGCACTACTGGCAGAAGAGCCGGTTGAATTACAGAATGTGCCTGAATTGAAAGATATTGATACCACGATCAAACTGCTCAATCGCTTGGGAACCAAAGTGGAACGTAACGGTTCCGTTTTTATTGATGCCAGTGGGGTCAACGAATATTGCGCCCCTTATGATCTGGTCAAGACAATGCGAGCATCCATCTGGGCATTGGGGCCGTTGGTGGCGCGTTTCGGTCAGGGACAGGTTTCTTTGCCGGGCGGTTGCGCCATTGGCGCGCGTCCGGTTGATCTTCATATTTCTGGGTTGGAGCAGCTTGGCGCAAAAATCGAGCTGGATGAAGGGTATGTCAAAGCCACGGTGAATGGCCGCTTAAAAGGTGCCGGCATTGTTATGGATAAAGTCAGTGTTGGGGCAACGGTGACGATCATGACGGCGGCCACATTGGCAGAAGGCACAACCACCATCGAAAACGCGGCACGCGAGCCTGAAATTGAAGATACCGCTAATTTTCTCAATACGCTGGGTGCGAAAATCAGTGGTGCCGGCACCGATCGCATTGTGATTGAAGGCGTCGAGCGTCTGGGAGGCGGCGTGCATCGTATACTGCCTGATCGTATCGAAACCGGCACCTTCTTGGTCGCTGCTGCAATTTCGCGCGGTAAAGTGGTTTGTCGTCACGCGAAACCTGATACCTTGGATGCGGTTTTAGCCAAACTGCGTGAAGCGGGGGCGGAGATCAACGTGGGAGAGGACTGGATTAGCCTTGACATGCGTGGTCAGCGGCCGAAAGCAGTGACATTCCGTACCGCGCCACATCCGGGTTTCCCAACGGATATGCAGGCTCAATTCAGCTTATTGAACATGGTTGCCGATGGGGCAGGCATGATCACCGAAACTATTTTTGAAAACCGTTTCATGCACATCCCTGAGTTGATTCGCATGGGGGCACGGGCTGAAATTGAGAGCAATACCGTACTGTGTCATGGCGTTGAAAAATTATCTGGCGCTCAGGTCATGGCGACTGATTTGCGGGCTTCTGCAAGTTTAGTCTTGGCGGGTTGCATTGCTGAAGGAACGACAGTCGTAGATCGTATTTATCATATTGACCGGGGTTACGAGCATATTGAAGATAAGCTGCGTGGTCTTGGGGCAAATATTGAGCGCATTAAGACGGCCGGCTAAGCGAAACCACCTCGCCCGAGATGGGCGAGGGATCG
>NZ_JAQRFK010000062.1 GCF_028598745.1 Xenorhabdus sp. IM139775 | reverse complement strand
TTGAAGTGATAACTTTTCCTTATCAGCCAATAACAATATTTCATTACGCATATTGTAAATAAGTCTCCTAATGTATCTTAAGTACACAAAAAGATTCATTTTTTATTCTTATTGCGTATTGGGACATCAAATATTCCATGAGGTACTATATATGAGTTCATATATTGGTAATAAGTTCATTCTATTTTTACCTTATATAGGTTCTCTGTTTTTGCCACTTATATCATTGAATGCATTGGCTATAGGTGAAAAAAATATTGAACATCAAACGCCGAAAGTGGCAAGTGAAAAACCATTAGATAATAGGGGAGATGAAACCGCCGGTTTCATTGCGCAAAATATTCAGACGGTGGCTCAGGCATTATCGTCTTCACCTTCGGAGCTGACTGAACAGGCTAAATACTACGCGACATCTTACGCACTAGGGAAACTCAATGGTGTCGTATCCAGTGAAACCCAGAAATGGCTATCCCAGTTCGGGACAGCCAAAATTAACTTTGCCCTCGACAGAAAAGGCAAGCTGGATAATGGTTCGCTGGATATGCTGCTCCCGCTCTACGACAATAAAACCGACTGGCTGGCTTTCTCCCAGTTTGGTTACCGCCATAAAGACAGCCGCCATACCCTGAACGTTGGCTTGGGCGGGCGTTATTTTACGCCCAGTTGGATGTATGGGTTAAATACCTTCTTTGACCATGATGTCACCGGCAAAAATCAGCGCCTCGGTATCGGGGCTGAAGTCTGGACCGATTACGTCAAACTCTCTGCTAACTCCTACTGGCGTCTGACTAAATGGCGTCAGTCACTGGAAAAGCAGGATTGGGAAGAGCGTCCGGCCAACGGTTATGATCTGACTGGGGAATTCTATTTACCTGTTTATCCGAATTTGGGCGGTAAATTAGGCTTTGAACAATACCTTGGTGATAACGTTGCATTGTTCAATCGTGACAGTAAACAAAAAAATCCCAGTTTGGGCAGGATTGGCCTGAATTATACGCCAGTTTCACTCCTCACAATGGGCGTGGATTACAAATATGGCGGCAGCCAGCACAGTGAAACCCTGTTTCAGGCCAACCTGAATTATCGGTTTGGTGTCCCTTTTGATGTGCAGCTCTCGCCGGATAGTGTGGCTTCCATGCGGACACTGGCAGGCAGCCGCTATGATTTAGTGGAAAGAAACAACCATATTGTGCTGGATCACCGGAAGAAGCCAGACGAACTGCAATTGATACTGCCACAAAGCACTATCATGGGCCATAGCCAGCAAAAATGGCCATCCCCAATTCCTGTGACGGCTAACCTCAAATCACGTGTTAAGCGCATCATCTGGCAGGCAGATGAATCATTTACCAAAAATGGCGGCAGTATTTCTGGCATTGGCGGTGATGAGATGATAGCGCTGGTATTACCTGTTTACGTGCCGGCCGGTCAGAATACCCATATGATCAACGTCATTGCGGAAGACAATAATGGTAAGCTAACCAAGCCGACTATTTTGAGTGTGGTCGTACAGCCTGTGGAGGTAAAACAGTTTAGTGCTGAAAAAGTTCCTTCCGCGGCTGATGGAGAGGAAAGTTATCATTTACTGGCCACGCTTGCGTATGGCGCAGCCGATACCGCTCTTATTCCCGATACGGAATTTGAGAAAGTCAAATGGTTTGTTGAACCGAAAAATGGCGACGTGAAAGACGTGAAAGTGGATTGGCAGGAAACCAGTAAAACCAATGCGCAAGGGCAATTGCAGGCGACAGTCAGCAGCTCCCAGCCGTTGAAAGATGTTCAAGTCTTTCTGGAAATGCCGGGAATGCCCAGAAAACATATTGGGGATATTGGCTTTAGTGGCCTGATTTCTGACTTTAACATTCAATCTATTAAGCCAATGGTAGAAGGGCCACTTCTTTTCAGAGATAGCGGTTATACCTTTATGGCAGAGGTAAAAAATGCGCAGGGTAATCCACTGCGAAACCAGAAAGTGGATATCAAGTGGTATTCGGAAACCCCGCATGATGGTATGAAGTGGTCGTCAGTGCAGGATACGACAAATAACGATGGACGATTGTTTGCGACCTTAACCAGTAACAAGCCGGTAGAAAATATTAAAGTCTGGGCATCAATGGATGGCGGTAAGACCATAACTTATGTTGATAAACCCGTAACTTTCGTGGGTGATATCAAGATTGGCGAGGTTATCGTGAAATCGCCTGATAAAGTGCTCAATGGCGACGGCAAACGGGCTTATATCTATATGGCTCAAGTGACGGATGCTGCCAGTGGTGATCCCATACCCCACCTGACCTTTAACCACGATAAGGTGATTTGGAGCGTTGCTAATCACGACAAGTTTGACTACGGAAAGTTGCAAAAAGAAGGTAAGCTGATTTTCGGCGACACAAGCCTGACCACGAATGATCAGGGGTACTTAACCACAACATTAAGCAGTTCTGTCGGTCTTAACAACGTTAAGACTAAGTTGGAGTTTTTGACAAAAGAGGGAAAACAGGAACAGATAGCCGACACTGCCGTGAATTTTGTGCCGGTAGATCAGCCTGTGGGGTTATATGTTTACAATGTCTCTGACTTTTCAGTCGATAAATTCTTCAATAGTCATGAGAATGGACCTTATAACCTTTTCGACAGTCTACTGGGAGAGCTGCGCATGGATGAAGATACGCCTCTTATTGAGGATTCCAGCATTGAAGAAGGCGATTATAAAATCGTTTCAGGCCAGGCAGTTAGTCAGTTTATTTCGTTTGGAGCTGATGGCAATGGCCTGATGACATTTCAGGCAAGTACTGTGCCGACACAAGTCAGGGCGACGGTGACTGACAAGCAGACTGGTGCAATGCGTGCTTACACTTATACAATAAAACCCTTGCGCTATTTTATGGTATATGAAGCAGGGGAGATACATGCGCAAACAGAGTCATGTGATCATCAGAAAAGGCGGACGGGTGATCCTAACAAGCCGTTTGATGGTTATTTGTCTACTCAATCAGTGAAGGTCACGGATTTATGGCCACTATCCTGGCAAGCGCCTAATGCAAATCCTGTCCACAATGTGAAATACGGTACCACTCTACTTGAAGAGTTTCCCAATATAATGGAGTGGGGCCTGATAGGGAATGCGAGGGGCACCCCTGAAATAGACCTAAAAGATGCGATATTGGTGTATGACGACAGGCAGTTCGGTACTAGCATACAGGACAGATATGTTGGGTTTAATGTTAATAGCCACGAGGTAGTTGCTAGAAAGGACGTTGATAAGCAAGTCGTCTGCTTGGCTGCATCTGATTATTTACTTTAATTTTTAATTAAAAAGCCATCAGTAAGATAAGTAATAAAAACACAGGTTCAACTTTATTGAGCCTGTGTTTTTTTATTCTCAAATAGCCATCATTTATTTATCGCGTGAAATCCTTGCCTTTGCCAGTTTTTCAGGAAAGTTTTCAAATACAAGGTGGAAGTTTGGTCCTACTTGTTTTAGGTAGAAAAATTGGTTTTTTTAACCAAATAGTTCAGAGTGACTACCAACACGATATAATTTCAATTCAATAGCGCTACGCTGATAAATTAACAATAAATCTGGTGCTCCATGACACTCCAAGTAGCCGATATAACTCCCCATCAAAAGGTGTTCTTTGTATTTGGGCGGTAATGGCTGACCTGTTTGTAAAAGTTCAATCGTTTCTAAAATTATTGACTGAGCTTTTTTGTTATTTGAATATTTTTTAGCGTCTTTTTTAAATCGGCTGGCATAAACAATGGCCAACATGGTTACCAGCCCAAATCTTTAGCTAACTCGTCTACGCTGTTTGCACGATGAATATTTTTCCCACTATCTAGTTCATGGATAGCTTGTAAGGTTTCGTGGTTTGGCTGAATTAATCCGTCAGGAATTTTGCCATCTGTCGCCAGTTTTTGAACAACTATGCGAATAACTGTAGATAAATCAAGACCAAGTGCTTTGGCGTTAGCCATAGCTGCCGCTTTTAATTCCGGTGACACTCTGGCTCGTACAATTGCACTATTCATTATATACCCCTATTTGATATTCAATTTATGTCTCTATCATTATATTGTGGCTACAATGTAGCCATAATGCAAGGTGATTTTTTAATCATAACATGCAAGTTGTGCTTGGGTGATCGTCAAAATACTGGCGAATAAACAAGGTGGGACCGGGATCCCACATGTTTTAATGGTCGTTATCGTCATATCCCTGCCTTTGGATTTTACGATTTCCACCATCTCTTTAGGCAGAGTGATGCGCCTTTGCGGCCTCCAGCGCTTGCGCGAGGTCGGCAATAATATCATCGCTATGCTCGATACCAATGGACAGGCGAATCAAATCACGTGAAACGCCCGCTTTTGCCAGTTCTGTATCATTTAACTGACGATGGGTGGTGGAGGCGGGATGACAGGCCAGTGATTTGGCATCCCCAATATTGACCAGCCGCACAATCAGTTGCAGGGCATCGATAAAACGGATACCGGCTTGTTCCCCGCCTTGAATGCCAAAAGAGAGAATCGACGCTGGTTTCCCCCCCAGATAACGGACAGCCAAATCGTATTCAGGATGGGTAGGCAATCCCGCATAATTAACCCAAGACACCTGAGGGTGTTTTTCCAGATATTGGGCAACCTTCAGCGCGTTTTCCGCATGGCGTTCCATGCGCAGCGCGAGAGTTTCCAGCCCCTGTAAGATCAAAAAGGCATTAAACGGCGACAAGGCGGCACCGGTACTGCGCAATGGCCCGACACGGCAGCGCGCGATAAAAGCCGCTGCCCCAAAATGTTCGCTATAAGTGATGCCGTGATACGAAGGGTCCGGCCTGTTTAAAATTGCAAAGCGTTCCTGATGCGCCGTCCAGGGGAATTTGCCTGAATCGACAATGATCCCGCCAATCGAGGTGCCATGCCCGCCAATATATTTGGTCAGGGAATGAATAATAATATCGGCGCCATGTTCAAATGGACGGCATAAATAGGGCGTTGCGACGGTATTATCCACAATCAGCGGAATGCCGTGCCGATGGGCAATCTCAGCCAGCGCTTGGATATCGACGATATTCCCGCTGGGGTTCGTGATGGATTCGCAATAGACAGCTTTGGTTTTCTGGTCGATCAGGGCGTCAACGGCAGCGAGATTGTCATGATCAACAAAACGGGTTTCAATCCCCAGTGTGGGGAAACTGTGCGCCATCAGGTTATAGGTTCCGCCATACAGTTTTGCCACGGAGACAATATTATCCCCGACAGCCGCAATGGTTTGTATCGCGTAGGTGATCGCCGCCATACCCGAAGCCACGGCCAGTGCGCCAATACCGCCTTCCAAGGCGGTGAGGCGTTTTTCTAATACCGCATTGGTTGGGTTCATGATGCGGGAATAAATATTACCTTCCACTTTTAAATCAAACAGGTCAGCACCATGCTGGGAATCATCGAAAGCGTAAGAGGTGGTCTGGTAAATAGGGACAGCCACGGCTTTGGTGGTGGGATCGGGTGAATAACCTGCGTGGATAGATAAAGTTTCTAATTTCATTGTCATTTCCTTTAGATAAGTAAATGGTACTGATCTATTTCAAGTTACATTTATTATCTTCCCGCATCGTGGTGAGATAATAAACTGCAAAAAATAGCGATAGATATCAATTAATAATCCAATCTGACTCACATTTACTGCATTTTATCCGCTTGCCTGACAGAAACTATCTATACTTTAAGCGGTTAAATAGCGTTTCAAAATGATAGGCGTAAATCTTGTCCCGCGCGACGCGCGGAACAAGATTGCAAGTTCTCACTATTATGAAAACTGATTTAAAACATTGAATAAACATAAAGGTAATTATTAATGATGATAAAAAAAGCGTTGCTTGCCACTTTGGCTATATCCAGTTTTATGTGGGGTTCAGTCGTTTATGCAGATTCGCAGACGGTTGCTGTCGGTTATGCACAAAGTAAAGTGCAGGAATTTAAAAATATCCGCGGGGTTAATCTTCACTACCGGTATGAATGGGATTCTCCGCTCACGATGATTGGTTCATTCACTTATATGAAGGGTGATAAAGAGGGGGGTGACCGCGTAAATAACGCATCCTGGCAGTCCAAGGCGGATGCAAAATATTATTCATTGCTGGTTGGCCCGGCCTATCGAATTGACTCTCAAGTGAGTGTCTATGCCTTATTGGGATTTTCTCATACAAAAATTGACGTCACCGAGAATGAGTACACAGAAATAAATGGCAAAAGAATGCATTCATTATGGAATATCAATAAAAAAGCGACCAATATTGCCTATGGTGCCGGCGTAGAATTTAACCCCATTCGAAACTTAAGCCTTTATGCCGGCTATGAAGGTTCCGCCGCGAAATTCAACGGCAAAAGTCATGGCATTAATGGGTTTAATGTTGGGGTCGGGTATCATTTTTAAAGTTTATTATTTTGTTATGAGAAAGGCCACGCAGGGGCGTGGCCTTGGATATAGGGTGTAAATTTGGAATCATTATTTCCAGGTGAAGGTAAAATGAAGTGTCTTGCCTACATTTTGTTGTAACAGTAAGCCTAATTTTTTGGCATCGGTGTTATCATAATAGCTTACGCTGAATTCGTATTGGCTGCTCGTCGGATTTCGATAACCACCGTCACCTGTAGTACCACCAAGATGATACGCGGTACCATCAACAGTGACAGTGAGATCTTTTTTAAACAACTCTACTATTTTCTTATAACGACCTATAATTGGAGCTTTTCCAGAAAGAATGATATCAAGGCTACTACGATCTTCCATTGAGAATTGAGTCCATGTAAAATCGGTAATTTTCTCAATTTCTGTTCCATTTTGGAAGTTAACCAAAGTGCCGAAAGGATTAATAGGGCCTCCACTTCTATTACCATATATTGAATATCCCCAATACCATGGAGTTATATTAGGTGGCGCCTCGGGTGACTTATCACGTGGATCTGGTCCGTTTTCTTCTACCCCTACAACAAGATCAAAAGATAGCACGTAACCTTCTGGTTCTGACTCCGGCAATTTCCAGTCACAAGCCAGCATATCTTCTTCTGTTGGTATCCAGGAAAAACCATAGCCATCTTTATTACTCTTCTCAAGATAAGGTTCTTCACCTTTTTTATCAATAGACATCTGTCCGTAGGCAAGCTGTATATGTTCTTTAGCAAAATCCCAGCCACTACGATATACCTGTTTTCCTAAACACACCAGACTCAATGCCCAAGCGAAAGAACCTTCTGGTACGGTTATATTACCATTATCATAATTAATATTATAAAGTTCAGGTTTTAATGGACATTTAAGGTCAGCGTTATTAATTTCAGACATAAATTCCTCACTTATTATGGATTAAAGTTCAGGGGGATTTCATCTTACTGGTAAACCGCCAGATAATATTACTTAATCTGGTTTTTTATTTCAACAATATAAGATGTAAAAGCCATTAATACAGGGTAATATCGGGGTTTTTATTATAAAATCTGTCTGTTTTCTGCAATGGCTATCCGTTAAGGAGTAAATGCGAACTTTATATCTGCAATTTTTAGGTAATTATATTAATTTGTTATTTTTTGATTAATGTTTTTTACACGTGTGACTATAAGGGTAAGATATGATCAATAATAGGCGCTATTGGAAGTCATTGCAGTGATAAATATAAAAAAGCCACACCGAAGTGTGGCCTTAAATTCAGGGTGTGGATTTTTGTATTATTTCCAGTTGAAGTTGAAATGAAGTTTATTATTTAAGTTTTGTTGCAACAAAGCGCCTAATTTTTTTGCATCGTCGTTATTATAGCTTCCGGCGAATTCGTATTGTCCTTTGGCGAATATATCAACATCCTCGCTGCCACCGAGATGATAAGCGACATCACTCACAGTGACAGTGAGTTCTTTTTTAAATAATTCTACCATTTTCTGATAACTTTCTTGATTTGGAGGGTTTCCAGAAGAGACTCTCAAATTGATTTCTGGACTGTCACTATTCCATGCGAAATATAAAAGTTTCGTAATTTCTGTTTTATTTTGCAGGCTAGTCAAAGTACCGAAAGGGCCTTCATGATCAGAGCCAAATTCAAGTTCATAGTCAGCAAGATATCCCCAGTTTTGGTCAGAAGCAGAAAAGTTGCCAATTCCCACCTTAAGATCAAAAGACAGCATGTAATTATCTGACGTTGGCTCTGTTTCTGACCCTGACTCCAACGACTTCCAATCACAAGCCAGCATATCTTCTTGTATTGGCTGCCAATGTGTTGTGTCGTTTTGTTTGCGCTTTTCGATATAAGGCAGGTCATCAGGCAAGCCGGCAAGACGGATATACTCTACAGAAGAGTCCCAATTACTACGGGACACTTTCTTTCCTAAGTACACCTGAATCATTGCCCAAGGATATGATCCGACCGGTGCAACTGTATCATTGACCTTAACTTTATATTGATCTGGATCTAATAGACACTTTAAGTCAGTATTATTTTCGGGCTTATTAACTTCAGACATAAATTCCTCACTTATTATGGAGTAAAGTTCAGGGAGATTTCATCTTACTGCTAAACCGCCAGATAATATTACTTGGGCTGGTTTTTTATTTCAACAATATAAGAGATAAAAGCCATTAATACAGGTTAAGATCGGGGGTTTTATTATAAATCCTGTCTATTTTCTGTAATGGTTATCCATTAAGGAGTAAATGCGAATTTTATATCTGTAATTTTTAGGTAATTATCTCTATTTGTGATTTATTATTTGGTGGTTAATTATTTTGATAGGCGTAGCTATAGTCAATAAAAATTAGGGGATCAATAAACTTAATGTTGTGGCGAATTATCGTCATTAAATAATAATTTTGTTATGGGAAAGGCCACGCTGGGGGGCGTGGCCTTGAATACAGGGGGTAAATTTGGAATCATTATTTCCAGGTGAAGGTAAAATGAAGTGTATTGCCTACGTTTTGTTGTAACAGTAAGCCTAATTTTTTGGCATCGGTGTTATCATACGATGTTTCGAGTTCGTATTGGTTCGTCGGGCCAGCTAGATAACCACCGTTACCTGTAGTGCCACCAAGATGATAAGCTACACTATCAACAGTGACAGTGAGATCTTTTTTAAATAATTCTACCATTTTCTGATAACCATCTAGAATTGGAGTGTCACCAGAAGTGACATTGATGAAAAGTGAGCCAAACCCAGGAGGAACTCCAATATACTCAGACCATACGAAATATGAAATCCCTCCAATTTCTTCTGTTTCGTTTTGGAAGTTAGTCAAAATACCGAAAGGTTTCGCAGAGATACCTTCATGATTATATCCCCAGTATGATGGAATAGTCTTCGCGTTAGGTAGGGGTGGTGGTTGTACGTCATCTCCTACTTTAATATCAAAAGACAACATATAATTATCGGGCTTTGGTTTCGGTTCTGACTGCAACAAGTTCCAATCACAAGCCATCAAATCTTCTGGTGATGGCTGCCAAGGAAGCCAAATGCCATGTTTATCGCTCTTTTCGATATGAACAAAGTCATTATTTTCCTCTTTAGAAGCCAAGCGCATATATTCATTAGGGGTATCCCAATCATTACGATGCAACTCATTTCCCAGATATGCTTGAATGATTGCCCACGGACAGGAACCGACGGGTGCAGTGACAGTATCAATTTTAATCTGGTACTGATCGGGGTTAATCTGACATTTATTCTCGGAGTTCTCATTTTCGGGCTTATTAATTTCAGACATAAATTCCTCACTTATTATCGATTAAATTTCAAGGGGATTTAATCTTACTGCTAAACCACCAGATAATATTACTTAGTCTGGTTTTTATTTCAACAATATAAGAGATGAAAGCCATTAATACAGGCTAAGATCGGGGTTTTTATTACAAAATCTGTCTATTTTCTGTAATGGCTATCCGTTAAGGAGTAAATGCGAATTTTATATCTGTAACTTTTAGGTAATTATCTCTATTTGTGATTTCTTATTTTTGGGTTAATTATTTTGATGGGCGTAGCTATAGTCAATAAATATTAGGGGATCAATAAATTTAATGTTGTGGTGGGTTATAGTGTTTAAATAATATTTTTGTTAAGTGTGATTGTAAAGGAAAAGACCACTCTGGGGGCGTGGCCTTGAATGCAGGATGTAGTGTCCTGTTATCCGATAAGCGCTTTGGCTTTAGCCTTTATATCCTCCAGCTCTGAAGAATTAACATGACCTTTCTTTGTTACTTTTCTGGCTCGCCAATCAACACATGTCACCTGATCAGCTAAGGTAATACTGTCACGACTTCCTGATAATTCAACTTCAAAAGGATAATCTTTCGCCTTCGTTGTGCAAGGAACACAGAGAAGTAATCCCACTTTATTGTTATAGGCAAATGGACTCAATACTACTGCGGGGCGATGGCCTCCCTGCTCGTGTCCAGCCACAGGATCAAAGTCAATCCAAATAATATCGCCAGAATCAGGCACAAAACGAGAAACCATCAGATCAATTCCTTACCCACTGGAGGACCAAAATCCATTTTTTCATGAATATTTTCGGGTGTAATCCCAGATAATAGCGCATCGAGAGAGTATTCTTTCGCCTTGACCGGAATAATGATAATTCGACCATCTTCGACAGAAATATCAACCGTATCATCAACATTTAGTGAGGCGGCTTGCATAATAGCGACCGGAAGACGTACAGAAGGGCTGTTACCCCATTTTTTCACGACGACTTTTGGCATGTTTAAATCCTCGAAGTATCAACAATGATGATACTTTATCAGTGATTATTTTAAGTGTCAACTTTGTTGATACTGCATTTGCGAACCTTATTTTAATGTTTCTTTGATCGCTTTAATCGTACCACCCACCAAACCGAAATTGCGCATGCCGGCATCTTCCAGCATACGCGAGTGTGACACAGAGAAAATAAATCAATGCCCTGCAATAGCTCAGAAAGAGATTTCCTGCCTCTGGCAATTCTACCTAAGTTTCACAAAGTCGCGCTTTTTGTTTCGGTGTCGTAGCAGGGCTTCCTATTATCCGGGCGGATGTATTAAGGAATATATTGATATCTGCACTCAGTGGATATTTTCTGCGTATAGCGGCTATTTGAATTTCCATATTCCACGTAATTATACCCCTTCATAATTTGTTATTTGTTGATTAATCACTCTGGTGGACATATGACAAAAAGGGGAACCCTTATGCAGGGCTTAAATAATAAAGTCGCGATTGTCACGGGTGGCGCGACCAAAATTGGTGCCACCGTTGCCAAGATATTGAGTGAATATGGAGTGAAGGTCGCCATTTTCGATATTGATCAGGAAGGGGGGAAAAAAGCCGCCTGCCTGCAACCGGAATCGATCCGCTTCTGGCCGGTTGATATTACGGATGATAAACAGCTTTCACAGGGAATACAGGAAGTTGCTGATTATTATGGTCGCCTGGACTTCCTTGTCAACCTTGCCGCCACGTATTTGGATGATGGTGCCGATTCTGGCCGTGAAACATGGCTGACCGCGTTAAATATCAATGTGATCAGTGCTGTTCAGGCCGCCCAGTTTGCCCGGCCTTATCTGATTGCAGCGGGAGGCGGTGCCATCGTTAATTTTACCAGCATCTCCTCCACTATTGCCCAGACCGGCCGTTGGTTATACCCCGCTTCAAAAGCCACGTTATTGCAAATTACCCGCAGTATGGCGATGGATTATGCCGCTGACCATATTCGCGTTAATTCCGTTTCACCGGGGTGGACTTGGTCACGGGTCATGGATGAGCTGACGCACGGGGATCGGCAGAAAACCGATCAGGTTGCCGCTGATTATCACCTGCTTGGTCGTGTCGGCGATCCCGAAGAAATCGCGCAAGTCGTGGCCTTTCTCTTATCTGATTTAGCCAGTTTTGTCACTGGGGCGGATTATGCCGTTGATGGAGGCTATTCAGCAATGGGGCCAGAACAGGCCAAACCCGCCATTCCGCGTTTGACGGAATAAGCATACTGAAAGCAGTCGCACCAAAAGAGGAAAATACTATGCGTCGTATCGCTATCGTTGGAGGCGGCCAAGCTGGACTGCCTCTGGCCCTTGGCTTGCTTGACAAGGGCTATCAAGTCACAGTGGTCACCAACCGTACGCCCGATGATATTCGTCATGGCCGGGTGATGTCGAGCCAATGTATGTTCGATGCTTCTCTGCAATTTGAACGTGATTTGGGATTGAATCAATGGGAAACCCAATGCCCGCCCGTTGAAGGCATCGGTTTTACTGTTCCCCATCCTGAAATTCCCCATGACAAGGCGATCGAGTGGAGTGCCCGGCTCGACAAATATGCGCAAGCTGTCGATCAACGCCTTAAGATGCCATTTTGGCTGGAGCTGTTTGCTTCCCGTGGCGGTCATCTGGAAATGAGCGACGTGGGTGTGGCCGAACTGGAACGCTTGGCGGCCAGCCATGAACTGGTTATTTTGGCGGGAGGAAAAGGGGAAATTGTGAAATTGCTGGAACGCGATGCTTCACGCTCTCCCTATGATAAACCTCGGCGCGCATTGGCATTGACCTATGTGAATGGGATGTTGCCAACGCCGGAATATTCCCGTGTTTCGTTTAATCTGATCCCGGGCGTGGGGGAATATTTTGTTTTTCCTGCCCTGACCCTGAATGGTTCCTGCGACATCATGGTATTTGAAGGTATTCCGGGTGGCGCAATGGATGGCTGGCAAGAGGCCAGAACACCGCAGGAACATCTGGCCTATAGCAAGCATATCCTCAATACTTTCCTGCCGTGGGAGTCGGAACGTTGTCATCAGGTTGAGCTGACCGATGAAAATGGCATTCTGGCGGGCTGTTTTGCGCCGACAGTACGTAAGCCTGTGCTGACACTGCCTTCCGGCCGGCAGGTTTTTGGACTGGGGGATGCGGTGGTCACCAATGATCCGCTGACGGGGCAAGGCTCGAATAATGCCACCAAAGCCTGCAAAGTCTATTACGAGTCTATTCTTGCCCGTGGTGACAAACCTTTTACCGCCGAGTGGATGAATGACACATTCGAACAGTTCTGGAAATATGGTCATTACGTTGTGGAATGGACCAACAGCCTGCTGGTTCCGCCAGCACCACACATTCTGGAGTTATTAGGCGCAGCCCAACGCTTGCCGGCGCTTGCCAGCACCATTGCCAATGCTTTCAACCACCCTCCGGTGCTGTTCCCGTGGTGGGAAGACGCCCATGCCTGTGAAGAATATATCCATTCACAGCTCATTGAAGAAATTCGGGCATAAACGGGGAAAATAAACATGAGCATAAATACCCTGGACATCAATGATCCGATGCCGCTGTTTGAGAGTGAATGGGGCGCGACCGAGTTTGAAACGAGGGCGCTGCGCACGCTGTTGGGAAAGTATCCGACAGGCGTTGCCATTGTTGCCACCCGTACCGCTGACGGGCGTAATGTGGGGCTGACCATAAATTCATTTGCGTCACTTTCGCTGGAGCCGCCTTTGGTGCTCTGGAGTCTGGTCAACCACTCACCTAATTTGTCGGTGTTCCGTGATTGTGAATATTTCACCATCAGTATCCTTGCCCATGACCATCAGGAACTGGCCCTGCATTTCGCCAGCGCGCGGGTGGAAAATAAATTTCGGGGGATTGCGGTGCAGGAAACGCCGGAAGGTATCCCTTCGATTGGCGGCGCGATAGCGACACTGGTGTGCGCCAATCACCAGCAAACGCACCTTGGTGATCACTTGCTGGTGATTGGTCAAGTCAAGCGTATTGCCAGCATCGAAGGCAAGCCACTGGTTTTTCATGGCGGCATGTTTACCGGACTGCATGATGTTCATGAAATATAAACAACTCTCAGGAGAACATGCATGAAAAGTCCGTTGAGTGCCTTGGTCGCCGCGTTAAATCAGGGCAGTGTAAATATCATCGACCTGACGCAAACATTAACCCCCGATTTTCCGGCCTTGCAGTTGCCTGAACAATTTGGGCAAGTCTGGTCATTCAGCATGGAACGCATTTCTCACTATGACGAAAATGGCCCCGGCTGGTATTGGAACAATTTTAGCTGTGGCGAGCATACCGGCACGCATTTTGATGCGCCGGTACACTGGATCAGCGGTAAAGATCATGCTGATAACACCGTCGATACCATTCCCTTGTCTAATTTTGTCGCCCCCGCCGTGGTGGTGGATGCCAGTTTACAGGTAGCACAAGATCCAGACTGGATATTGACGGTGGCGTTTTTACAGTCTTGGGAGAAACAGCATGGACACATTCCTGCCGGCGCATGGCTGCTGCTCAGGACCGATTGGTCGAAACGGGCGGACGATCCGGTTCGCTTCCTTAATGTCCGTGATGATGGTGCCCACACGCCGGGGCCAAGCCAAGCCGCAGTTGAGTGGTTGATCCATGAGCGGGATATTCGCGGGTTCGGTGTCGAAACCATTAATACCGATGCCGGTCAATCTTACGCGTGGCCAGTGGCTTATCCCTGCCATACGCTGATGCACGGCGCGAATAAATATGGCTTGCAGTGTTTGAAAAACCTCGATCTGTTGCCATCCACAGGGGCCGTCATTATGGCGGCACCCCTCAAGATTGGCGGCGGTTCGGGAAGCCCGCTGCGTGTGCTGGCACTCGTTGAGTCGAGTTAAATCTTTTTGGGAGTGACACCATGACAGCGAAAAAACCACAAGTGATCATTGTCGGCAGTGGCATAAACTCACTGGTCTGTGCAGCCCTGTTGGCGAGATGGGGGAAATCCGTCTTGGTACTGGAACGTAATGCGGTACTTGGCGGTTGTATTCGCACGGAAGCACTTTTCCCCGGTTACACCCATGATGTGCTCTCTTGCTGGTATCCGCTGTTTTTGGGCAGCCCGGCTTATCAAGAACTCAAGCCGGCGTTGGAAAAGGCGGGGGTGGAATTCCTGCAAAGCGATTATTCAACCGGATTGGTACAACCCAATGGCAAGGGCATTGCCTTAACGCGGGATATGTTGGCCTCTTCCTTGCGGCTTGATGAAGTGGCGGCAGGCGAAAATGATGGAGAGGCATTGATGCGTATGGCCCAGCAGATCCTGCATGATGATGCTGCGCTGATCTTTGGCTTATTGGGGCAAAATCCTTATGGTTTCGGCATACTCAAACTCCTGTTTTCTGCATGGCGTAAGCGCGGTATTGATGGATTGACTGCGTTTGCCGGCCGTTCGCTGGAAACTTTCCGCCGCTGGGCGGAACGCGAATTACAGTCTGATTTCAGCCGTGCCCTGTTGGCGCCGTGGGTACTGCATACGGGATTAGGGCCGGATGACGCCAGTTCCGCCCTGATAGGCAAGCTCACTTTTGCGGCCGTGGTTGCAGGGGGAATGCCCGTGGTAAAAGGCGGCAGTATCCGCCTTGTCGAAGCGCTGAAAGGGATCATTGAGCAACACGGCGGTCAGCTTATCACGGATGCCCACGTTGACCGCATCATCACACACCAACGGGGAAAAAAGCGCCACGCTTCTGGTGTACTCGTGGCGGGGCAGATTTATCATGCCAGTGAAGCGGTGGTGTGCAATGTGACTCCCCAACAACTTTATGGTCACTTGCTGGATAACGTTCCCGATGCTGTCCGGCAACAGGCGCAGAACTATCGTTACGGGCGCGGGGGAATGCAGGTGCATTTTGCCTTGAACCGCCCGCCGCCGTGGTGTGAGCCTGAATTGCGCCATGTGCCGCTTATCCATGTAACGGAGAGCATGGAGCAAGTCTGTCTGTCCGTGACGCAAGCCAACAACGGCTACCTGCCGAGCCATCCGACACTGGCAATCGGGCAGCCAACCGCGCTTGATCCTTCCCGTGCCCCGGAAGGCGGTTGGATCTTGTGGGTGCAGATGCAGGAATTGCCGACCCATCTGAAAGGTGATGCTTTGGGTGAGATCCCGATCCCCGCCGATGGCAAATGGAATAACGCCGTGCGTGAAGCGGTTGCGGATCGGGTTCAGGCGCGTCTGGAAACGGTAATGTCCGGTTTTTCTTCCTCAATTGTTGGCCGAAAAGCCTATTCTCCGGCGGATTTGCAGGCATTGAACAGTAACTTGTCAGGGGGAGATCCCTACTCAGGCATTTGCTCACCGGATCAATTTTTCTGGCTACGTCCGTTTGCCGCTTCACAAGGGGCAAAGGGGCATCAGACCCCTGTCAGTAATGTGTTTCATATCGGGGCTTCAACCCACCCAGGCCCCGGCTTAAGTGGCACTTCCGGCTATCTTGTTGCCCGCCGGCTGGCGCGGCGCTGACCAAATTAGCCAATCATTTCAACATGTATCGATTCATCTCTGATAGAGAGAGGAGCAGTTTATGACGTTAAAATTCAGACAATACGTTTATGCAGCCATTTTATCACTGCCCGGTTTTTTAGCGATGTTATGTGCGCCGGCGATGGCGACAGAAGGGGGAGTCGGAGCCTATCCTGATGGCTTGGACAATTACTTGTCCGGTGTGTTACCCCCGGCGGGTGTTCATGCCCTGTTTTATGGTGGCAATATTCGCTATAACAAACTCAAGGGTGGTAACGGCAATGTGATCCCCGTGCCGGGTTTTAAAGTCAACGTCAACGTCCTTGCACCCCGTCTGGTTTGGGTCACGGAGACGTCGGTTTTGGGCGGCCAGTTGGCTTATCATGCGATCGTGCCGTTATTGGATATCACCGCTGATGCGGCCGGCAAACGCAACAACAGCAAAGGGATAGGGGACATCACCTTTGGCCCGGCGCTGGGTTACCATCCCACCCCTGATTTGGCCTATGTTGTTGGCTTGAATGCCAACGCGCCGACCGGCCACTATGATCGCAAGGATCTTTCCAGCCCCGGGAAAAATTATTGGACCGCCCAACCTGTCTGGGCACTCAGCTATTTCCCTGCCTACGGCATCAATGCAGATTTAAAAGTGATGTATGACGTCAACTTCCGCAACAGAGCTACCCAAACGAAGTCCGGTCAGGCACTGCATACGGATTATGCGCTGGGATGGGGATTCGGCAACGGTTTGGTGGTGGGCGTTGGCGGCTATATCTTCCAGCAGGTCACGAATGATCATGGTGCCAATTCCGCCAGCGGTAAAGCCAGCGCGGTGGGTTTCGGCCCCTCTGTTCGCTATGCCAATGATAAAGGCTGGCTGGTGACCTTGAAATGGCAAAAAGACTTTGCCGTCTATAATCGCCCATCGGGTTCACAAATTTTCTTTAAAGCGGCAATTCCATTTTGAGGGTATACCGATAAAAAGACGCTGCTCATCAATATGAGTAGCGTTTATTTTTATCACTTAATTAATCCAGTAAATAATAACATTAAGACACAGTAAAACTTTATTGTGATACCTGAATTTATTATGGCAATAACTTGACTTGATTTTTCTTTGTCTATATAAGTTTTGACCTGAAATAATCATCTTTTTGAGATTAATAAAGGTCTTACGATGGGGGCATAATCAATGTCAACGCTGATTCAGTGTAAAAAAGTTAACTTTAGTATTAATGCCAAGCCATTATTTCATAATTTGTCCATAACGATTAAAGAGAACGACAAAATTGCTTTGGTCGGTTACAACGGCACGGGGAAAACCCATCTACTTAAGCTATTGGCGGGAATTGAAAAGCCGGATGATGGGATCATTGAATATGCCAATGGCCTGAGACTGGAGATGGTTTCTCAGTTTATTGACGACGCATGGCTTGAAATGACGTTGCTTGGTGCCATTTCGCAAAAAGTGAAGCAAATTGATGAATATGGCACTTATAAAGCCGTATCCATGCTTTATGATTTTGGCTTTCAGGATACTGACTTTACGACTAAAGTTGCAGATCTCAGCGGCGGGCAAAAGACCAAATTAATGTTTGCCATGAGTGCGGTCGTGGAACCCGATATTATTTTATTTGACGAACCCAGTAACCATTTGGACGCCAATACCCTGAAATTCTTTGAGGATTTCTTTAATAACAACCTAAAGAGTGCTTTTATTATCGTTTCCCACGACCGAAACTTTCTGGATAACGTGACCAACCAGACGGTTTTCCTGCGTGACCAACAATTGACGACTTTTTCCCTGCCCTTCAGTCAGGCATTAGTTGCCTTGCAAGAAAAAGATGAAGCGGATGCTTTACGTTTGCAAGCAGAAGAAAAGAATATTCGGCGTATACAGGAAAGTGCCAAGCGTTTGGCATTGTGGGGAAAAATCTACGATAACGAAAAACTGGCCAGAAAAGCCAAATCGATGGAGAAACGGGCGGAAAAACTCGAAAAGGGTAAGACCAAAATCACTGAAGGGGAAACTTATCGGTTATCGTTGGATGCCGATACGGTCAAATCGAAAAATATGCTGCAAATTGGGGAAAAATGGATTGGTTATCAACAAAATGAGCAATTTAATCCTTTATTTTCAATGAATGGCCTGTCTATCCGGCCAGGCGATAGAATTGCTCTGTTAGGTGATAATGGCGTGGGAAAATCGACGCTAATTTATACTCTGGTTGAAGCTTATGGCAAGGCCGGAAATATCACCTTCTCCCCGCAATGTAATATGGGTTATCTCGATCAGGAACTGGAGAAAATCCCGCTCAACGAATCGATCTTCGATGCTGTCAGAAATAACACGCCGAATATCGATGACATCGCCTGTAAACAGCAATTGATTTCGGCAGGATTTAACTATGCGGATTTAAATAAATTAGTAGGGCGATTAAGTGGTGGCGAGCGTTCCCGATTAATGTTTTTGATCTTGAAATTAAATAAACACAATTTCCTGATCCTTGATGAACCTACAAACCATTTGGATATTTTTGGCAAAATGGAATTGGAGAGTGAATTGATTAATCACGAGATGACAATATTAATCACTTCGCATGATCGGGCGTTTATTGATAACGTCGCCAATCGTTTTTGGCTGATTAAAAATGGCAAGCTGGAAGAAATCACCTCCAGTGACGGGTATTATCAGTTCCTTAATCAAAAAGTGATCCCGAATCAAAAAGAAATCGCCAAGGTTCAGGAACGTACTGTTGATAAAGCGGAAATATGCGTGGATGAGGAAGCGATCCTGCAACGTATTGTGATCCTGGAGCAAAATCTGGCGGAAGATTTGGCCAGAAAACCGAAACATCAAAAGCCAAAAAATCAGGAAAGTTGGAAAAAGGAAATCGAGCAACTTTATGCCATGCTGGGGTGATTGAGCATCTCTGTTGTGTATTAGCCACCCCTCGATCTGATACTGTTGCTGATATGAGCGAAACTTAATCTGGCAGCCTGCTTTGTGCCCAGACTGTGTAAAAACCCTTGATCACCTTTTAGCCTAAGTGCGATGTACTTATGAACAATTGGTCTTAGCTACCGATCCAATTTCAAAGCAAAATCCAGTATTATCAGATTGGTAAGCATCATCATGGAGATTCTAGTGGTACATCCTGTATTTGACTGCTATGTTAAATGTGCTTGAAGGCCGTCGGATTTTATGATTAATTGGCACACCGTTTAACTGACCATTCGATAGCCCTTTTTATGTGGAAAGCACCCGCAGTCAACTTAACTCCCCAACAACAACACGCACTCGAACACATCGTCAAGTCCCGAACCAGTCGCAGTGATCACCGCCAACGGGCACAGCTGATTTTACTTTTTGCCTCTGGTGTCTCCAATAACCGGGCGGCAAAGCAAGTCGGATTGGGCAGTAAGCAGGCGGGATGCTGGAGAAAACGCTGGCTGGCGAATCAAGACAGGCTGAGTGCCATCGAATCCACGGAAAACCCCCACTTACATAGCCTGACAAAACCTCTTGAAGCCTTGTTCAGCGATTTGC
>NZ_JAQRFK010000061.1 GCF_028598745.1 Xenorhabdus sp. IM139775 | reverse complement strand
ACCCATCGTAATTGAAGATACTTGATTTATCACTCACATAAGATCATGATCGTGCCCATGAAAATTAATCTGACCGATGCCAAAAAAATCTATGGTCACCCCGTTTTTGCAACACTGATTTTTGACATATGATGGGCTTGCTTAAATCTATCCAGCGTCTCTATGAGCAAAGATACCCGCACCTCTATGAGTTCCGCGCTTAATGAACCTAAAAAGCCCTTAGGTTTCAATGAGCCATTCTTTTTGTCAGGCTATCCAACAGGCCAGAAAAGATGGATTTGGGATTGCGGCGCTGTCTTCACGCAGTTTAAACGCTGATTGTGGCAAGGGGCTACTGTTTGGATTTGCTAATGAGCCAACGCCAGAAGCCGCCTTGAACCATGCTAAAAATCTGCAAAAATGTCTTTTACAACTTACTGACGCATCCCGATAGCCAGCCGATTCATTCCATTCATCAGCGCAATGGCAAACGTCAGATCAGAAATTTCCTGATCGGTGAAATAGTCTTTTAACGGCAAGTAAGCACCATCATCAGCATGGCTTGCCGTCACATAAGTCAGTGCTTCTGCCCATTCCAATGCTGCTTTCTCACGAAAAGTAAATTGGCTGCTGACACGCCATCCCGCCAATTCGGCTAATCGACGTTCAGTTTCTTCGGCCTGACGCAAAGACTGCGTGTGTTTGTTTAAACAAAAAGCACAGCCATTGATTTGGGAAACCCGCAAATAAACCAATTCAACCAACGGTAGTCCCAACGAACTTTTTTCCAACCCCTCTTTTACCAAACGAAATCCTTGCAACAGTTCGGGGGACAAATCGTAATAAGCAAGACGCAATTCACTCATACACAATACTTCTTATCTCAATGAATGCCATTAACGATATGGCAAACCAGCCATTAAGATAAGGGACAAGATTGGCATTTCTGATCAGGACAAGTTGTTTTAGAAATAAAAAACACTGCCTATTATTTTAAGCAGTGTTTTTTATTTACATGGCAAACTACAGAGTTAATTTATGCTATATCTTAAGCGGTTCTTTTAGGGTCGACACCATAATCATTATCACCCTTCGTCCCTTCAATACAGCAAAACATGAGTAAAACAATACCGCCAAAGGGAATAATATAGATTAATACCCACCAGCCAGAATGATTAGCATCATGAAGGCGGCGTACTTTAACGGCAAGGCTCGGGATTATAGTCAGGATCAGATAAACCACAAACAACGCCACACCGACATTTTTATTAATTACTGAACCCAATACGATGAGGGCTACGCATATAATAAAATGAAATAAAGAAAACAGCCAATATTCTTTGCGACGCGCACGTCCTGAAAAATCTGCATAATTTTTTAAAACACTAAGATACCAATGCATAATGTCACTTTACTGAAATTAAATGATATAAAATAAAAACGGGCAAACTATAAAGGATGGAGGATTGTATACTTAATTTTCTTTTGAAGTCCATTCTCGATTGTTGGATAGTTAATACTGTCTGATTGACGCCATTATTAGATAGTGAATTAAAAAACACTTCCAAATATCAAATTGGAAACAGAATCCACAGGAATGTTTTCCATCCATATCAAAGTTACCCTTAAATCCATTAGAGAAATAAGACCCATTAATTTATGATTAATGGGTCTTAGATAGTTATTTTATTTCAAAGGTGATAATTGCCCATGTTATTTATGTGAATTGACTAATTTCAAAATAAAATACTACTTTCGATTCCGGCTCCTTGAACCCATTAGTGCTTTTGCGGCAACACGCGGCGTTATTGCGCTACACCCAACATTGGAGGTCATTCTGGTCGGTGGTTTTTCCCTCCGGGTTTTGTAATTCGCGTCACGGATCTCAAGCCACAATCTGATTCGGCATGAAGTGGATTCGGCCATGATCGACTGCGCATTCTCATACGGGCAATTTTTCACATTATGTGGAAGAATTATTGCAACAGGACTTGTGCCCTTCATTTTTGCCAGTAGATATCGGCAAGTTTGGAATGATGTTTTCGCCATCAGCATGATGGCGCCAATCGTATAACTTTTCAGGAGAGATTTAGATAGAAACGCAGCTGTGGCTAATAAGAGATAGGCTTAGAGGCAGGGTCATTTTAGTATGATGCACAGCTATTTTTCTGGTTTAACATAAAAATATAAAAACGCATTCAAAAAACATTAAACCAGATAAAAAATCATCTAAGATGAGAAATTATAACAAGAAGAAACTTAGTAATTTTTAATATAATGGAAAATCAACGATAGAAACCTAGCACTATCTACTGTGTTCAATATTGTTATAGGTTTTCTGTTTATACTGAGAAGATCCATACTTGGTAATGATGATTCAGGCTCATAAATAATTGTCATACCACGCTCTTCCCCTTCTAAAACAACATCTACGTAATTCTGCGTACTAGTAACAATAGTTTTGTCAATTAGCCATGCCACCGTCAGCGCATCATGGATCCAACACCCTGCCAATCCTCTAGTTTTCATAGAATAATTCATCCATGGGCGAATTGTTTCAACTAAAAATTTACAAAGAGCATTATTAAATGTAGATAAGTAATCTAGATCAGAATGCAACATCTGAGTTTGAGTCGTCACATCCATTGGTACTAAAGTAATATTTGCACCACTTGTCAATACGATATGAGCAGCTTCTGGATCAATACCAAAGTTTGTGTCTTTCTGATAACCAGGAACATCAAATACACCTCCCATAATAACAATTTCAGCCACAGATTCAGCAAATTCAGGATATAACTGTATCGTATGAGCAATATTGGTCAAAGGACCAATTGCTATAAGAGTAATCTCACCAGAATTCCGGCATACAAGCTCACCGATTCCATGTGCTGCTGACGGAGTAACTAAAGGACATTGCTCGGGGGAAACAACTCCCTTCCACAAATAACGTAACCCATTCTGGTCAACTCCATTATCAAGTTTTTCACGCCATTTTTTCATGGGTTCCAATATTCCCTGAGAAGCACCACGTACCACAGGAATATTCTCACCTAATCTCTGTAAAAATGATTTTGCAACAGAATAACCAATTTCACTGGGTGTATTACCAGACACAGTAGAAATTAATTCAAGAGAAATTTGTGGCGCAGCTATGGCAAGAGCTAATGCAAGACCATCATCAATATTCGCTCCTGCTATACCGTTCCCTGGATCACAATCAATAATTAAACGCATACTTTATTCTTTTAAGAGAGATGTACAACCACAGGATTCTCCGATCTGTAAATCAAATTCAAATTCACATTCACGAGCTTCCCCATTCCATGTTTTCAGCATTTCAATAGCAGTTTTTGCCATTTTATCAATTGGCTGACGTACGGCAGTCAAAGAAGGAACGTTAAATTGCGATAGTTCTGTAGAATTAAAACAAACCAACGCAATATCATCAGGAACCTTTATTCCATGTTCTGACAATGCACGAAGACATCCAAACGCTTGTAACTCATTAGTTGCAAACAAAGCGCGAGGAAGTTCTCCTTTTAACATTTCCAACGTTACTTCATAACCCCCCATGCGGGTATAGTCTGTTGAAAAAATCCACTCTTCATGCACAGCTAAATTAGCTTGTTGTAATGCATCACGCCAACCAGCAATACGATCCTGCGTATTTAGCATATCACTAGGACCACAAATAATGGCTATATCTCGATATCCATGCTGAGTTAGATGCTGAGTAGCCTGAAATGCAGCAAGCCTTTCATTTACAATGATAGCGCTAACATTTAGTTTCGCATCAACACGATCTAGCATGACACATGGAGTTCCACTTTTCTGAATTAATTCGATGTAAGGATGACGATCGACGCTGGTATACAGCAATCCATCAACCTGACGATGCAATAACTTATTGATATGTTCCTTTTCTCGCTCTCTGTCATCTCCAGAATCGCCTAATAAAAGAACCTGGCCGTGTTTGAACGCTTCTTGTTGCAATGCATGAGCCATTGAGGAAATAAAAGGATTGGATATATTAGGTACAACAAGACCATAAGTTTGTGTTGTTCCCGAGACAAGAGCCTTAGCAATACCATTTGGTCTATAACCTGTTTTCTTGATAGCTGATAAAACGCGCTGTCGAGTCGCTTTTGCAACAGGCCGGGGACCATTGTTAACAACATAGCTGACTACTGCTACAGATGTACCTGCTTCTTTGGCAACATCGGTACGAGTCACTCGTTTAGGATGGAACTTCATGACATTTACTTAATTAATTTGTAGGAGAAGATTATAACTTAAATAGTTCAGAGAATAAAATACCATGCTTTTGGATGTAATAATCATTTGGCATAAATCAAATAATATTAATTCATGCCAAAATTATCAATGGTGAGTCAATGCTTTGAAGTATTAAATAGCGTCATCAGGTAAATTTAAATCTCTACCTCGTGTTTCTGGGGCAAAAAACGTTGTTATAAAACCAACTCCTGCCATAAACGCAAAATAAAATGCGATAGACCACCAATGTCCTGTAAAAGATAATAGTGCCGATGCAATTAGTGGCGCAGAACCACCAGATAAAATGGAACCTAACTCTTTTGCAAAAGCCATCTTAGCGTAGCGATTCCTCACACCAAACAGTTCAACTCCCCATGCAGCCTGAACACTAAATATCCCTAAGGAAGCCAATCCCATACCTACAACGATGGTTGAAATGACAATGATAGGTTCACGACTATCCAGTAAGATGAAAGCAGGTGCAGAATATAGGATTAATAAGAAGCAAAACCAACGATATATAATTCGGCGACCAAAACGATCAGATAAATAACCTGATAAAGGAATAATCAAAAAACCTAAAATAGAAGCAAGAAAGACTGCTATTGTTGGTATGGATTTATCTATCATTAACACTTTAGCAACATACCCAATAATAAATCCCTGAGCCAAATAGGATGGTCCATTCTCACCAATACGCAAACCAACCATAATCCAGAATGCTTTTGTTCGTTCCAGAAAACTTCGGTGCTCTCGTTCAGTTTTATGGGTCGGTCTATTGTTCAATATCTGTGAATTACGAACTTCCAGAGACATTTGATAACGTCGAAACACTGGAGATTCATTCATATGACGGCGTATAAATAAAGCTACTACAGTAAGTAAAAAACTGGATAGAAATGGAATACGCCATCCCCAATCAAGTAAGCTCTCTTTATCCATAGTCAACACTAACAACCAAATCAATGATGCCATTAATGTTCCACTATTGGAACCAAGAGCAATAATAGAAGAAACCAAGCCGCGTCTTTTCGGCGGAGCATATTCTCCTAGAATCACTGTACCACCAGAAAGTTCAGCCCCAGCCCCTAGCCCTTGTGTAAACCTCAAAATAACGAGGCAAACAGGAGCCCACACTCCAATTTGAGCATAACTCGGAATAAACCCAATAAGTGTTGTAGAGACACCCATGAACATAATAGTCGTCACCATGACGCTCTTACGCCCCTTTTGATCTCCCAACCATCCAAATAATAATGCACCAATAGGCCGTGCGATGAACCCAACTGAATAAGTTGCAAAACTGGAAAGTAGAGCAATCATAGGTGTCATATCAGGAAAAAATACGTCACCAAAAATAATTCCTGCGGCTAAGCCATAAAGTGCAAAATCAGCATATTCCATTGCCGTGCCTAACCAACAAGAAAATGCCGCACGACAAAATTCCTTGTGTCCTTCCCTAGTTTCCAGACATACTTCGGATGCATGCCGTTCCCCAATTAAAGGCACTATTGCGTTCTCAAACTGCATAATGTGTTCCCTGAGTGTTGGAACAGTAAATTATCAATCCCGATGTTATAAACCGGAAAAACATTTTTTCATAGTTATATTTTTATTGTTTTTACTTATTATACTATCTACTCGAGTAGATTATTAAACTCCAAAGAAAATATATTGCATTTAAGTCACAAGTATTAAGTAAAAAAATTAATTCTACAATCCACAAAAAAACAAAAACCTATATCAAAATTTATTTTACGATAGGATAATGATTTTAATTTCTTTATTTTACGATAGGATAATGATTTTAATTTCTTTATTTTACTGACACATAATGAATTCATATAATAAGTACGACACTCGTAGAGAGATTTTGGCGGGAAGTTAGCGACTGATAAACTGCTTCTTCCTGTCCGGCGAGACGAGTGTAAAGCATGAAATACCAGCAGCTAGCTGAAGGTCAAAGATACCAAATTGAAATCCTTTTGCCAGAAAAGATAAAAATGTTCACTCTATGTAAATTAGATATTCACCTTGGTGAAAATTAAAATTTTGCGCGCGTAAACTTTTTACGCAGAATGGCCTTGCCGGATTTGTCCTGACAATGGATGTGGAGAGAATGCTTACCGAGATCGATACCAATGAGTATGACGTTTTGCATTATGGCCTCTCAAAAAAAATAGCCTATAAGAATATCGCTCACAGGGTGGGGGCGACCATCTCATTAAGCCTGACGCCAGCCCATAAGGAACGGCAAAGAAAGACCAAAGTCAGTACCACTGACCCGGAAAGCGGGTTTATGCACCGGACGAACAAACCGAAAGGATTTTTCTATCTCGACCACCGTACCGTGGACGGGAAAGCCAATATTATTCTGGACACCTACGCCACCGCGGGTATTTGCCAGAATTGCCCACTGCAGGCGGCCTGTACCCGGGCGAAAAAGGGAAAAACGATCACACGGCATATCTGGGAAGCGGACAAAGAAAAGGCCAGGGACATTCGCTTGAGCCCGTGGGGTAAAAAGGTGCATAAGCGGCGAAAAGAGACGATAGAGCGCAGTTTTGCGGAGGCGAAACAGCATCACGGGCACCGTTACACCCATTTTCGCGGGTTGCTGAAAGTCCAGATACAGTGCCTGTTGGCGGCAACAGCCCAAAATATCAAGAAGATAGCCTTACTGGAGGCGGCACTTTATGGGTTTTATCTGTGGTCCAGCGGTGAATTTATCGGGTCAGAAACCCAATCAGGCGCAGGAAAAAGACGTGTCGGGGATAAATAAGAAAAAATCAGAAGATAATGGTTGATAATGAATGCCGCAAACCCTGTTACTTTCAACGAGGTTTGTCAACGGGCTGAAACAGCACCCCATAGGATGCTGTTTTCAAACACGTATTGTTCAGATTATCCGCTTCTTTAAGCTATTACGTTCAAACCTGATACCTTTTCGGCAAATATCTTGCGCAAATAACAAGAAACGGCATCATCCGCATTAGAGCCAATGACTTCCATATCAGGTAAGCTGTCTTTCAAGCGCTGGTGCGCTCCCTGCATAATGCAGCCCTTGCCTGCCACACTCAGCATTTCCTGATCATTCATACCATCGCCAAAAGCAATGCAATCACCCAATTGATACCCAATCGATTGACAAACCTGCGCCAATGCGTGTCCTTTCGAAACCCCGCCCGCCATCACTTCCAAACAATTTCTCAGTGAAAAACTGACATTCACCCTTGCTCCCCAACGCGCTTTAATTCTCTCTTCCAAATCCACCAAATAATCATGATCTTCACTGGTGTAATAAACTTTGCATACGCCATCGGTGGGAAAATGGTCACGTTGAAAAAGTTGGTAATGGAAAACAGATTCCTGAAAAAAATCTTTCTGCTCAGGCGCTTCCCTATTGATTAGCCAATCATCGTTGTTAAAGTAATTGGTCAGGACATTGGGATTATCAAATTCCAATAAACATAAATCATGGGCAATTTCAGGATCGAGGTTATGACTGAATACCAATTCATCCTGAATATTGTGAACTCTTGCGCCGTTGGAGGTGATCATATAAGCATCAATACCCAACCCATCACGGATTTGCCCCACATCAATATGATGACGCCCTGTTGCAAAAACAAAATGAATCCCTTGTTCCGTCAGTATGTTCAGTGTTTCCTTGGTATACGGGGTAAGTTTATGGTCGGGAGACAATAAAGTGCCATCTAAATCTGAAGCAACAACATGATACATAGTTATGGTTCCTAAACTAAATCAGTTCTGGTCAAAAAAATCACAAATTGCAATGAGAGCCTGCGCCCGCAATACATCTTTTTCGAACAGGATTTCGTGATGCGCCCCTTGAATAACCAGAGGATTTTGTTCTTTTTTTCCTGTTTCCGCTTTTTGGCGCGATGCGCAAAAAGCCAATAATTCCCGATTACTCACAATCTTATCTTCACTCGCTTGTAATATCATGAGTGGCGTTTGAATTTGACCTGCATTTTCAATCAGGTTATCGCCCATCAGCATACTCTCACGCATCCAATGGTAAGTCGGCCCCCCAAGGCGCAACTCAGGATAATCCGCATAGTAACGCAAATAACGCTGGTAGCGCGCATAACTGTGCGTTAATAGATTGATAAAATAGGGTAATGGCTGCCATTGCCCTGTTGATAGTGCATAAGCATTACGTCTTTTGGTATTGGGTTCCGCCTGATTAACCAGAAAATTCGCCAGCCAGCGGGGCATGGGTAAATTGATGCCAAACATCGGCGCACATAACACCGCAGCACGAAAAATCGGTTCTTGATAACGCAGCAGAAAACGGCTCAAAATTGCACCACCCATTGAATGGGCGAGGGCATAACAGCGATGAGATTGACGAGAAGTTATTTCCAGATCAATCAATGTAGCCAAGTCATCCGCATAATGGTCGAACGCTTCAACATGGCCTTTTTGTCGGTCATCCAACATTCGTCCTGAACAGCCTTGTCCACGATGATCAATAATAAAAATATCATAGCCTAAATGGTAAAAATCATAGGCCACTTCTGGGTATTTCACGTAGCTTTCACTACGGCCGGGCAAAATGATGAGTGTTTTGTCATGATGGGGAGAACAAAAGGAGACATAATGGATGGGAATATTATCAACGCCCATAAATTGCCGCTCTTCTCTTGTCCGCCAAAAATCCAGTAATGATCCGTTCGTAAAGGCTGAGAACTGAGGTTCACGGTTTAACCAGCTCGCTTGCAATATCTCAGGCGTCATTCATCATCCTCTGTTCACTCCCCTTTAGCCGATTCAACTCATTCCGTTATTCGGATTCTTCAAAATGCTCACGGATTAATGCCATAAATGCGTGACCAAAACGTTCCAGTTTCCGCTGCCCAACACCGTTAATCAGCAAAAGTTCACCCGGCGTTATCGGGCACTGTTCTGCCATCTCAATTAACGTGACGTCATTAAAAACGACAAAAGGGGGAATATTGTTTTCATCAGCAATGGATTTACGCAGCTTCCGCAATTTAGCAAATAACTTGCGATCATAGTTGCCACTGTATGATTTGTTTTGCTGATTGCGGCTTTTCAAGTTTTGAATACGTGGCACGGCCAGTTGCAGAGACACTTCGCTGCGCAATACTGGCCGCGCAGCTTCCGTCAGTTGCAGTGCAGAGTAGTTGGCAATATTTTGGCTAATCAGCCCTAAGTGAATGAGCTGACGCAAAACACTCATCCAATGTTCCTGACTCTGCGTTTTACCAATGCCATAAACAGGCAGCTTGTCATGCCCAAAATCTCTAATGCGTTGGTTATTTGCGCCACGTAGCACTTCTACAATATAGCCAATCCCAAAACGTTGTCCAACGCGATAGATACAGGATAACGCTTTTTGTGCCTCCACCAGACCGTCATAACGCTTGGGGGGATCGAGGCAAATGTCACAGTTACCACAGGCTGTCTGGCGGCTTTCCCCGAAATAATTCAGCAAGACTAAGCGCCGGCAAGTCTGCGATTCGGCAAATGCGCCCATCGCATTGAGTTTGTGCCGTTCAATGTTCTGTTGTTCACCCGCAGGTTTTTCTTCCAGACAACGCCGCAGCCACACCATATCTGCCGGATCGTAAAACAGCACGGCTTCCGCAGGTAAGCCATCCCGCCCAGCCCGACCCGTTTCTTGATAATAAGATTCGATATTGCGGGGAATATCAAAGTGCACGACAAAGCGCACATTCGGCTTGTTGATCCCCATACCAAATGCAACTGTTGCCACAACGATCTGCAAATCATCCCGCTGGAAGGCATCCTGCACCCATGCACGTTGATTGTTTTCCAGCCCCGCATGATAAGCTGCAACACTCAGCCCCCGTTTTTGCAGGCGCTCGGCGGTTTCTTCCACTTTAGTGCGACTATTGCAGTAGATAATTCCGCTTTTTCCCTGCTGACCCCGGACAAATGACCAGAGCTGATCAAGGGGTTTGTATTTCTCAACTAAAGTGTAACGGATGTTGGGGCGATCAAAGCTGCTGATATGGATAATCGGCTCATGCAGCTCTAATAAACGTACAATATCCTGACGGGTCGTTTTATCTGCCGTCGCGGTGAGTGCAACCACGGGAAGACCGGGGAAGTGGCGGCGAAGTTGGCCTAGCGCCCGATATTCCGGACGAAAATCATGCCCCCATTGAGAAATACAGTGAGCTTCATCGACAGCCAGTAAAACGGGCTGCCAATCGTGCAGTTGGTCAAGAAAGTTATCCGTTACCAGCCGTTCAGGGGCGATATAGAGCAGTTTAATGCTCCCCTTACGGCAACGTTGAATAATATCAAATTGCTGTTCACGGCTTTGGGTTGAGTTCAGGCATTCCGCTTCAACGCCATTCGCACGCAGTTGATCGACCTGATCTTTCATCAATGAAATTAATGGGGAGACAACCAGAGTCAGCCCATTTTTAACCAGTGCGGGGATCTGGTAACACAGCGATTTACCGCCTCCCGTTGGCATAATCACCAGACAGTCGCGCCCGTCAAGAACGGCGTCGATGACTTGTTGCTGCCCCGGTCGGAATTGCTGGTACCCGAATGTTTTTCGTAATGCTTGTTCAGCCAGCGATGCCGTGCTGATGAGTTCTGCGGTAGACACGCCTTTCCTCGATCGTTAGAAACTAATTTCTGAAAAAACTCAATATACCCGATCAACTTTAAGTTGCAGCCCACAAGATGCAAGCCACTTATTATCACCACCGCGCCGCGGGGAGATAATAAAAGTATCTCGAAGTACGACGAGTAGATGTTATTTCACTGTAAGGACAGTTACAGCATGTCATTCAACATGACACCGATACCAAAACGGGTTTGTTTGAAATTGTAGTCAATCATCGATTCGCCATAACCACAGAAAAACTGCGTGTAAATACGAACATGATTTGAGAGCGGATAACTCCACCCCAACTCGCCACTGCCATAACCGCTGTTCCAGTTATAGCGCCCCTGAGCGCTAAATACATTGTCTCCCCAGATATAGCCGATTTTCAGCCGGTAATAGCCCATATAACGGTTCATCTCTGGGTTATCGTCATGACGGACGCTTTCGGGGAGTCGATACCACGATTTCAAATCCATCTGCCAATGACCGTTCTGCACCATAAAACGCGCATAGAGACGATTCCAGCTCCGGGAAGTCGCTTCCGGACGCCCGTTAGATTGATGGTTGAACCCTGCCTCAATTTCCCGCAGGTGCCAGCCTGCAAATTCATAATCCGTTAACCACGCCAGAAAAAGTTGGGGTTCATAATTCGTTTCACGAAATGGAGACGATGCCTTTTTATTACTGAGTTGCCACCATGAACGTTGTGTGTAGGAAGCCCCAAGCAACGAGTTTTTTCCTGCAATTCCCCGCCACAATGGAAAACCAAAACTTATCTGAAAATTCACTTCATCTTTGCGGGCGTTATCTGCCCAATCATAGCTATGAATTGCCGATTTATTCATATTGGCATCATAAGTATAAATAATGTAATTCGTATCATAAGGATAGAGCGTCAGCGGAGAATCTTGCCCGCCCAACATTGTCGAGAGCACGCTTCCTCTCACGCCACTCTCCTGCTTTTCTGCGGCCTGGGCCAATGGTGATAATAGGCCGATAATAACCAGTATCTTCCATAACAAGCGCATATCTGGTTTTCCCATTGTAATTATTTCAAGCTAAAAAAATACCGCTTATTCTACACGCTATATGGTTATTTTTTGTAGTCCGTTTTTGCCCTCATGAATGGTTTGTCGAAGCGCTTCACAAACTGGCAAAGTCGATAGTGAAAGCATAAACTTAACAATCAATTAACCATAAGCACCCATTTAACATCCGTTGACTTTACTTTTGATTAGCAGGAAATCCGCCATGGAAAATATTCAGCGAGTAGACACTATCTTAACCCCAGAAGAAGCCCGTAAATTTATTGGTGAAATCTTTGTTTATCATATGCCATTCAATCGCCTGTTGGGTCTTGAGCTGCTCCGCTTTGAGCAAGACTACGCAGAATTACAATTTCACCATCAGGAAAAATTGGTCGGCAATATGCTTCATAACATTCTGCATGGTGGTGCGATCGCTTCCATATTAGATGTTGCAGGAGGACTGGTTTGCGCAGGTAATGCACTAACCGCAATCGAAACGCTGACCATCGCCGAGATCCAAAAACGCCTGACCACATTAGGCACGATTGATTTACGTGTGGATTACCTGCGCCCCGGACGCGGTGAAGTATTTACCGCCAGTTGCAACATTATCCGCGCCGGCAATAAAGTCTCCGTCGCCAGAATAGAACTGCATAATGAAAAACAGGTGCATATTGCCAGCGCAATGGGGACTTATTTGGTGAGTTAATTTTTTTGATCTTATCAATTGAAGGTGCTGATAGGAAACGCCGGATTTTATTTTTCGCCTCTCACACCTTCATCATTATTCACAGCCTGCCACGCTGCGTATATGATACCCATGTCGATCCCCCACATGTGGAATATTATCTGATTGGCTTAGATGTTGAAAAAATGCGATACCATGCAGGTGAAATCTATAAAGGCAAAAGATATGGCAATTCCAGTATAAGCCACAGTTATAATTCCATTAATAAAAACTGTGCAACAATGGTTGCCAAGATATTAAAAGCCGGTGGCGTAGAAAATTTATTAAATCCAGTTCAAAGAATTGGTTATGGCAAAAATATCTATTGGACACCTAAAGATATCGCCCAATTGTGTAATGAGTTAAGAAATAATGATAAGGCAGTAAAAGTTAAGGGATTGGATTGCCCAAATAAACTGGATTTACCATTTAAAACGTTAATGGGCTTTAGATAGAGTTAATAAAATAGACTTATCTATTCAAAGAGCCTTTGGGTAAGGAAAAGTGCCTGTTTTTTCAATTTAGCATAAAGTGCTATTCAGCTCAGTAGAAAAATTTAATTTATTACTCATGCCATTAACGACTTGTAAATCATTCATCCCAATGACACATTGTACAGGTCTATGAGCTATCACCTTAACCAGCTCTTCTGATTTTCTAAACATTCTCTAAACATTCAAGGATATTATGAGTAACCAACAGACGGCCAAAGGTATCTTGTATGCCTTGGGAGCTTATCTTATTTGGGGATTGGCACCCATCTACTTCAAGTCCATACAATATGTCCCCCCCGATGAAATCGTGTCACATCGTGTGATCTGGTCAGTTTTCTTTATGGTTTTGATGATAACGTTGACTCGTCACTGGCGTCAGGTTTGGGGGGTTGTTCGTCAACCGAAGATACTGCTGCTATTAGGCATTACTGCCTTTACCATTACCAGTAACTGGCTTACCTATATCTGGGCTGTCAATAATGAGCATTTGCTGGAAGCGAGTCTGGGGTATTTTATTAGCCCGCTGGTTAATGTTTTGTTTGGCATGATCTTTCTTGGTGAACGTTTCCGGCGTATGCAGTGGATTGCCGTAAGTCTGGCCTTTACCGGCGTACTGATCCAGCTATGGCAGTTTGGTTCTGTACCGGTGATTGGTTTGTATTTAGCGACAACATTTTCTGTCTATGGGCTGATCCGCAAAAAATTGGGAATTGATGCGCAAACGGGTATGTTGATTGAGACAACGTGGGTATTCCCTGTCGCCCTGATTTACCTGCTGTTTTTCACCCATAGCCCGACAAGTCATATGTTGGATAATACCTACTCTTTGAATCTGATGCTGATGGCCGCCGGGATTATTACGACGGTGCCCCTTCTGCTCTTCACCGCGGCCGCTGCACACCTGCGTTTGTCCACGCTGGGCTTCTTCCAGTATCTCGGCCCAACCTTGATGTTCTTGCTGGCAACGCTGGTTTACGGTGAGCAAATTGGCCCGGATCGTTTGATCACGTTTGGCTTTATCTGGGCTGCCCTGATTCTGTTTACCTTGGATGCGCTCTATACGCAACGTCGTTTACGGAAGTAGTCAACTTCTGGCAACGAGCATAAATCTGAACTGACCCAAAACGTTATCTGGAATTTGGGTCAGTTTTTTCATAAAATAACACGCCCTTCCTCAATAATATCTTGGCGTTCATATAGAAATTCAGTGTCGGCTTTATCCTCATATAAAAATGAATCCCAGTCAGGTCTTACCGGACGCAATATAATGGTTTCTTCTTCTCGGATAATTCCCAATTCGTTGTCCTCTTCAAGATCCAGATTCTTAGCCGCTTCCCCAGAAACATAGATGACTATGTAACCGGGCCTGTTGACGTTTTGTGTTCATAAATCAACAAACCCTTGGTAAGTTTTTGAGGTATCCGGAATCAATATACCCTACAGGTTGCCAAAAGTGGGAGCTGATGTACAGACGGCTCATTATGAACCAAACAAGTCTCCATGGCTTCAATGATGCCGATCAGTAGAGTTTCGTAATTAGCAAGCAGTCTGTCAATGGTAACGCTATTGAACAGGCTAGTATCTGCAATCCATACAAGGCGTAATTCACCGTCTTTTTCTTCATAAACCTGGACTTCCAAATCAAATCGAGATTTCAGTAACGGACGCTCTTCGAGTTCAATACTGGTATCATGTTCTAGCGTTGTATCTTGCTGAATATTTTCCAGTGTAAAAGCGATCTGAATTATCGGATTGTAGTTTGACTTTCGTACAAGATTGATTTTTTCGACCAGCATTTGAAAAGGTAGATCTTGATGTGTATAAGCATTCAAGATGGTGTCCCTGTTGTGCTTTAATAATTCACTAAAGGTCGGTTGTCCGGATAAATCGGTTCTGATAGGCAGTGTATTGACGAAAAAACCGATCAGAGGTTCTGTATCATGATGTGTTCTACCTGCCAGTGCTGTTCCAATCACAATATCTTTTTCATTACTATAACGACCAATTAACACAGCAAACGCCGTTTCCAGAAACATGAATAACGTGACGTTATGTTTAATACACTGTGAATTAATCGCCTGAGTCAGTTTTTTTGAAATACGCTGTGTATACATCCGCCCTTCGAAGTTTTGTTGCTCTGGCCGCGGATTATCTAATGGGAAATGGTGCAATAATGGTATACCGGATAATTGCTTCTGCCAGTAGGCCAGTTGTTTTTCCAGTACCTCTCCTTGCAGCCAGCTTCGTTGCCATTGGGCATAATCCGTATATTGAACTTTTAATGCAGGCAATGGATTTTCATCACCTTGGCAATAAGCTCGATATATAGTGAGCAGCTCTCGAACAAATATTTCAATTGACCAGCTATCACAGGCGATATGGTGAATATTGTAAATAATGATATGATCGTTTTCGGCGAGTTTTAGTACCCGAATACGCAACATCAGATCTGTACCGAGATTAAAAAGCAGATTTTCTTCTTCTTTGCGAAGGTGTTTTACCTGCTCTTTTTTCTCTGTTTCGGAAAACATCGACAATTCATAGTAAGTTATTGGTAAATGATAAGCAGTAGAGATAATTTGTCGGGGATCATTATCAATCATTTTAAACTGGGTGCGCAATGCTTCATGGCGTTCAATCACCTGTATAACGGCACCTTCGAACGCACTGATATTGAGAGATTCTCGCAATCTGAAATCACCCACACAATTGTAATGAGCACTTCCTTCTTCTAGTTGGTCAATTAACCATATCCGTTGCTGGGCAAATGAAACTGGGTAATGTGTAGCACCTCCATTACGCTGAATAGCTTTCATGCTATTTAATTGATTACCCTCTTTTTTATCTTTAATAAGGCCAACAGTCACTATTTGGGCTAGTTGTTCAAGTGTCGGATGTTCAAAAACACTTCTCAATGGCACTTCTACTTTTAATTCGTTGCGTATTGAACTAATGAGGCTAGTTGCCTGAAGTGAATGCCCTCCCAGAGAAAAGAAATTATCATGAATCCCTATTTTTTTTATTTTCAAGTGCTTTTTCCATAATTCTCCGAGTTTTTCCTCAACCTCATTTCTTGGAGCAATATAATTCTGCTTACGCAAGTTATTTTCATCTGGAATAGGTAGTGCCCTTTTATCTACTTTATTATTCAATGTGAGAGGCATACTTTCCAATGGGATATAGAGACTGGGCACCATATATTTCGGCAGTTGCTTTTTCAGAGCAGATTCAAGGAATTCTGAAAGTTCACCGCTAATAGACGAGATTTGCGGATAGTTAGCCAGATGAGTTTGACTGTAATCAGAACGAGCCTGTATTTGAGGCAATGGTCCACGGCTGAAAATTATATCCAGCAGGTCGGGCTGTTGTTGTGACCATGTCATACCACACTGATAACCGAATTGTTCAGCATATTGAAGCAGCAATTCAAGAGATTGAATCTGTTCTACTGACTGCGAGGAGAAATTACCTACTTGTTCAGATGAAGAAATAAATTGATTGGCCGGCCAATGGCGCAATCCTTCAGCCAAGGCAAGATCGTCTTTAACACGGGCATTGGGAATACCTGAAACACCAAAAATTTGTTCTTCCCTTTGTAACATATCACGCAAATTTTCAAAGGAAACAAAGTCGTACCAAGTGAAAGATACATGACCACTGGATTGTGTATTTTCACCTTTTTTATGCAGTATGACATCATAACGATAACGCAGCATTTCATTATCGCCTACGCCACGTTTAACTAAAATATCGACTCTGCCGATTTCTGGGTAACGTGTTGGCAATTGGGCAAAATAAGTCGGGCTAAGCAGAAATTCTTCCTCTTGCTGTAAACGTCGCTGAATACGGTTTGCCAGCGTTCCTACAGAAATACGTTGTTCGCCCATATGACTTTGTTCTATCGCCGTCACATGTGCCGTCAGCAGATCTAAGTTGCGGATATCCCCCAGCAGAATTTTCCCCTCCGCTTCAACCGCCAGCAGTAACTGGGCAAGAACTTTATCCAGATACTGGACATTGGGGAAATACTGAACCACCGAGTTAATGACGACAGTATCGAACATGTCGGGCGTTATCATACCCAAATTCAGCGCATCCCCCTGACACAACTGGACATGCGACCAACCGCGTTGTTGCAGGATATATTGATGTCGTGCCAGCACTTCTGCTGAAATATCCGTCGCCAATACCGATTCACACTGTTCAGCATAGCGATATAACAGTAAGCCTGTACCACAACCGATTTCCAATAAACGGCGAGGATGCAGAGAATCAATTCGTTTCATAGTGCCCGTACGCCACTCTTCCATCTGTTCTCGCGGGATCGGTTGATTGGTATAACTGTTCATCCAACCGCCAAAATCACTGTCAGTGTCGTATTTATCAGAGATAACGTTTTCAGTCGTTGTCTGTCGATATTGGTCATCAAAAATTTTTGTCCAGCTTTCAAGATAGTCAGCATTAAAAGCTGTGGCTTTTTCTGCCAACCAAGCCGTACTTGGACAAACATAAGCAATCAGCTTCTTATCTTCATTGTTACCATCAGTGATCACCGCCGCACTGCTTAAAATATCCTGTCCAGCTAAAACGGACTCGATTTCACCCAACTCGATTCGATGGCTACGAATTTTGACCTGTGAATCAATGCGGCCAATAAATTCCAGTTCACCTTCAAGGGTCCAGCGTACTAAATCGCCAGTACGATAAAGCTTGTCAGCCGGGTTAGTACTGAAGGGATCACAAATAAACTGTTTCTCTGTCAGTTCTGGCGCATTCCGGTAACCTCGTGCCAATTGGACACCGCCAATATGCAATTCTCCCTCCGCACCAAGCGGGACTAAATTGCCATCGGAGTCCATAATGCGCATTACGGCATTCGGCAGTGGTTTGCCAATTGTAACCCGCTTATCTGCCGTTAATAATCCGCAGGTGATAATAGAGGTACACTCTGTCGGGCCATAGGCGTTAAACAATTTCCGATCTTGTGACCATTGCGTGGCAATATGCGGTGGTACGGCCTCCCCAGCTAGAAACAGTGTTGAAACGTTACGCCATTTATTGAAATCCAAATGAGGTAATAATGCTGGAGGTAATACGGCATGGGTAATATGGTATTTTTCAATGATTGCATCCAGTAACTCAGGGGAACGTCGCTGGGTTTCAGAAATAAGATACAGTGTTGCCCCGTATGCCAATGTCATGGACATTTCCAGAATGGCAATATCAAAACTCCAGGAGGCAAATTGTAATCCGCGGATATTTGAGCAAGCCCCAAATACCGTAGCCAACGCGTGTACCAGATTAACCCAGCCCTTGTGTTCCAGCATTGCACCTTTGGGTCTGCCTGTGGAACCAGATGTATAAATCACGTACGCCAAATGGTTTTCAGTCAGTGGGAATAGGCGTTCAGTAATGTTTTCTATAGGTAATTTTTTCAGATGTAACTGTATTTCGGGGGTATCTAAACAGATGACATTTTGTTGATTGAGTGGCAGGTCATTGACCAAATGCGTTTCAGTCAGGATAAATTCTGCCCCACTGTGCTCCAGCATATATTGAAGACGCGCTTTCGGATAGCTAATATCCAACGGAACATAAGCACCACCGGCTTTTAGAATACCCAATAGTGTAACAGCCACTTGCAGCGTTCGAGGAAGACAAATTGCAACCAAGGTATCAGGCTGAATACCCTGTTCAATAAGGTAGTGTGCCAATTGGTTGGCCTGCTCATTCAATTCCCTATAACTGAGTGTACTTTCTCCAAAAACCAATGCGGTTTTTTCGGCATTTTGCGTAACTTGTTCTTCAAACAACTCATGGAAGCAACGATCGCGTTGGTACTGAGTCTGTGGCCCATTGAACTCATGTAATAATGTGTGTTTTTCTGCATCACCCAAAAGTGGAAGTTTATCAATGGTTGGCTCTTTATTGGCCGAATTGACGCTCATCGCCCTAACAATGCTGGTCAGCAGGGTTTCGTAATTAACAAGTAATCTATCAATGGTGTCTCTGCTAAACAGGCTGGTTTCTGCAATCCATAAAATCGATAACTCTCCTTTCTTTTCATTTTCATACACATGAACTTCCAGATCAAAACGAGTAGTGAGAAACGATTTTTCTTCATCTGGAACAATATTATCTTGCTCCATCGTAGTATCTTGTTGGTTGTTCTGTACAGTAAAGATGATCTGAAAGACAGGATTATGATTTAAGTTTCGCTCCGGGCTGATTTTTTCCACCAATTTTTCAAAGGGTAGATCTTGATGTGCATAAGCATCCAGAATGGTGCGGCTGTTTTGTTTTAACAATGCACTGAATGTCGGTCTTCCGGATAAGTCAGTTCGGATAACCAGAGAATTGGCAGAAAAACCGATAAGGGGCTCAACATCATGATGTGTTTTTTTTGTCAGAGTGGTTCCAATCACAATATCCTTTTCATTACTGTAACGATTAATTAACACAGCAAACGCCGTTTCTAGGAACGTGAATAATGTGACGTTATGTTTAATGCACTGTGAATTAATCGCCTGAGTCAGCTTCTTTGAAATACACTGTGAATACATCCGTCCTTCGAAGCGCTGCTGTTCCGGGCGCGGATTATCTAATGGGAAATGGTGTAATAATGGGATACCAGATAATTGTTTCTGCCAGTAGATCAGTTGTTTTTCCAGTACATCCCCTTGCAGTTTGGATGTTTGATTTTTCTTTTTTGATTCAAGATCATTTAGAAAATTAACTATTTCTTGTTTATGGCTTTCCCATTCATTGATTAGTTCCGGCGCTATACTGTCGCAACGAGTTTCATATTGTAATTGATTATCAACTACAAACAAGGTGATTCCTTGATCTAAAGCCTCATTGATAATTTCCTCAATAGTCTTCATATAATTCCTTTCAATAATTTGTGGGATATTTTATCCATTCTATATAAATGTAGATTTTTGATAAAACCAATCATAAGCATTTGTTTAATCACTCAACCTTCGAATATTCAACGACATTTTAAAAACATTCATATTTTTCCTGAAAATCATTGTAACTGAGGAGTGGAATATTATTATCTATACCAATGCTGGATTAAGCTGGATTAACACAATAAGTGCAATGTGCGCCCCGTATAGGCTTCGATGGGTGTTAATCCATTTAAAACCTTTCTTGGTGTCATATTTAATCTTAATTCTAAATCACTGACATCTTGCTCTGTGAGTGAACCAAAAGCCGT
>NZ_JAQRFK010000060.1 GCF_028598745.1 Xenorhabdus sp. IM139775 | reverse complement strand
ATGATGTAATCAAAAACGGCATCATTGGTCACATGTTCAAATCCTAGGTCTATATTCACCGCGTAATGTCCATCTCTCCCTTGTTGGTCTTTCCCTGGCGTTGCAGAACGATAGGAGCGATGCTCAGGCCAACCAAAGTGGTCATGCATTGCATTGTTTGGGTAAACGTGGTACAGAGATATTAAATCGTCCTTGGTTGGCAGCTTTTTATTTATTCTCTTACAGTACAGTTCGGCATGGGGGGCGGTACGGGTTGCCCATGCTTCACCACTTTCTTCAAATTGGTCCCTTGATTGTAAATGCTGTACCTTCAGTTCTGTTTGCAATGAAGGGCGATGAAAGACAGTCCCATTGAGGTCCACTATAGTGTCATGCATATGTCCCCAAAAATTAGCTTCGGGAACATCTGGGCTGGTTACCACAGTGAAAATGACATCTTGAATTCGTGGTTCAGCAATATCATCCGCTGAGACAGATAATGTTGTCTTCACACCAAGCCCGTTAGGATCGGTCGCAGTCATAGACAAAACACCTTGATCATCCGTAAAACCTTGGTATTCACCTAATTTGCCATTAAGTAATACTGTGATTTTCTCATTAACATCTTGGCGATTTTTTGCTCCAGTGGCTGTGATGCTGACCGCGACATTTCGGACTGGCTGTCCGTGATTTAACGTTTTGATTCTCAGTATGATCGGCTTTTCTTTTGCAACCTTATCAGCGCTTGTCGTGATCGTCATATCATCAGCAATCCCCCTGACCGTTCCTCCTTCTCCGCCATCATGCGTTTTGTTTCCCTGCCCGGCACTCATGCTGGTATCCACATTCTGTGTATTTCCGATAACGTCCATCGCATTTCGTGCCTGTACAGCAAGTTCTTTCACCTGCCCTGCATCGGCCAGTGTCAATGTGTAGTTAGGCACCTCACCTGATTTTGTGATTGACCGGCCTTTGGTCATGTCAATATTGCCCTTATTGCCCCACACATAGCGCGATTTATCTGTTTTGTCGCCATCATTAGCATTAAATTTATAGGTTGCACCCAATTGCTGTCCCATCTCCAATTTGCCAGTAATGGTCAAATCTTTGATGATTGGCGCCTCAGGATGGACGAGTAGGATCTCGACGGGCTTGATGGTAATACCCTCGATTTCCGGGGTGATTTTCAGTACTCCGATTTTTTCGCCGGCGGTGAGCTGGGATTGATAAACGCCCGGCTGAACTTCTTTCATGTTATCGATCTTCGGATCGCTGCCACTGCCTTGTAATCCACTCGAAACCAATTTGATTTCAGCGGCAATTCCACTGATGGGTTTGTCGTTCTGGTTTTTCAAGGTTAACGTCAGGAGGGTGGTGGCATGACCATTAGCCAACAGCTCTTTGTCTTTTGCCGAGAAGGTGGATTTAGCGGCATCAACGATGGCAGGGAGCACTTGTACCTTCATTTCAGCCCGTTTGGACGCATTGCCGTGCTCATCGTAAGCCGTTGCCCCAACCGTGTAGGTATTGGCACCCTGAGACTGATACTTTGGCAAGATCAACAGATAGTGTGTGCCACCTTGATGCTGGATCTTACCCCCATTGGCAAAAAGGCTTGCTGCTTCCCACTGAATATCTCTAAACCCATATTTACTGTTGACACTGATATGAAGCGGTTTGGAATCTCTCGCATGACCAATAATCAGGTTATCCATTGCCAGAGAGATCACTTCACGTTTGCGGTATTCCAAAACGATCTGATTGTTGCGTTCGACCAAATCATAGCGGCCGCCTTGCAGGGAACGCTTAAACATGACGGCACCGGGATCAATCTGTTTGGCCCACGGCGTACCAATGTCATAATTCAGTGCGATATTGAACAGCGTTTCCCCATCACCGGACATATCTTGTTTGCGGTCAATACCGAAAGTCAGCAAGGGGATTGGCGTATAATTAACCCCGACAGTAAAGGCAGCAGGATCTTTCTTGAGATGGTCTTGACTGACCAGCCCAACTTCATCCCCGAAGTACTGCTCATACATCAGCTTGCCGCCGAGTTGGGGTAAAGCGGGTAAATAACCTTCTGCTCTCAGGTCGAAGCCATTGGCGGGACGTTCATCATAATCGGTCAAAAGGCGGGATTCTTTCCAATTGCTTAAACGAAAATAGCCGTTCGCAGCCAATTTCAGGTAATTGCGGGCATATTCTGCACCAAGGCCGAACCGACTATTCTCACCCGTCATATCGCGGTCAAAGAAAGCATTGTAACCCAACATCCAATCGCCAATAAAATGGCGCTGACCAAATCCAATATTGGCGGTATTGCGTTTATCAATATGGCGCAGGCCAAACTGGGTAAAGGTCATCTGGTGAGAGGTATCATACAGTGGCAATAACATATCAAACTGGCTGCCATTCAAGCGGCCGTGGTTATCCATATTGATTTGCACACGCGTTGTACCATAGCGTTCCAACCAATTTTGAATTTTCTGACTGGCTTCGCCTGTTGCCAGACTGTTTAACTGACTTACTGCATTATCTTTAATATTGTCACTCGCCAGCAACTGGCCAAGGCGAGAAGACATCTCCGCCAGATGACCTGAATTGTCGTCTGTAATAGAAACGGGATCTTCTGCAATAGGTGCCTGAGTTAATGCAGGTTGCGCTATTAAAAAGTGTTTTAATGCAGACGGTTCTGAGGAAGGTGGTTCTGGTGGCGATTGTTCTGATGGAGATTGTTTTAATGGAGATTGTTCTGATGGCGATTGCGTTAATGAAGAATAGTTAAAAGGAAGAAATTTATTGTTTCGAGGTTTGGGAACATCAATTTCACTACCCACGCCAAGTGCGGTAAAAGGTTTATCAAAAGTACGCAATTGGTTGATTTTTATTAAGTCAGAGGCCGTTAAGCCATAACGTTTGGCGACAATACTGATTGTTTCTCCTGGTTTCAGGATATAAGGCTCTGTTGGTAAAGCCCATTTTTCATTTTTAAACGTTGAAGGGGTTTTGGCAGTCGCGATAGTAGGAGTAAATGCACTAACTGCGGGAAACGCAAGTTGGGTAACAATGTTTATCCAAGCTACGCGTTTCACCAAGTTTTGCGGATGTTGTAGCCACGGCTTATCGAATTTTCTGTTCATAGCTATAAACCTGTAACAATAAAAAAAACCACCAAGCGAGAATCAGCAGTAAATCTATCCATTTCAGTTCTCCATTCAGGATATTAACTTCTATTTACTGTCTGCCATCAGTCGTGTCAGCAGGGAGAAAAACGCCAGATAGCGACGCAATAAAGGAATGACAACACGACATTGCCTGATTTGAGATATCACAAAATAGTTAACAAATCCTGCTTAATAGTTAACATTCAGATTATTGATCTGATGTTTTGTCTTTGTGAGGTTTTTTATTCCAGCATAAAATCAATTTTTGATCAATATAACTTTCGTTATCAATCGTTTTGCATAAAATTGTAAATTGTTGATACCCTCTTTCAAATGAGAATAAAGGCAGCATAAATTATAAATAAATATGATTGATTAACGGTTTGTTTTTCTGTTCTGTGAAATCAAATCAACGGATGATTATTAAGGTGAATATCGATCGAGAGGGCTTGAAACAACAAAATGGCAGGGATTAGTTTTAATCGATGAGACGGATGGTGGTAATGATAATATGCAATTTTATTACAGAATTACCTTTTATTTTTCGCCACTCTTTTATTCTCTTTTTATCGCCGATACTTGTCTTGAATGAAAAAAGAATGATGGAGAGTAATTTATTCTATTAATTAATTATTAATTTGTTTATATCAATTTTATTGAACTAATTATTTCAGATTGGCTATTCAATTCTACAGGATGACGTGTAAAATGTTCCGCATTTGTTAAAAAACATAATGCTATAATTATACTATTTTATATCAATAATTACCTTGATTATGATTTAAATATGATTTATAGCAATATTTATAACTAATCAAAGGCATTCCCCCCAGAAATGCTAAAATTTAGGCAGTGGAGAATGTTTAGGCATAGATTATGCTGTTTAGTGTGTTTTAGCACTGTCACTAACACCGGACTGGCATCGAATTGGGTGATTAATTTTATCGAAAATATTGACCTGATAGTACGCTTGGGGCTTACAGAACATAATGAAAAAAAGAACACTTTTCACAATCTTACTGATCATCTTCCTGATCGCAATGGCTGTGTTTTTCCGTTCCCATAACCAAGAGCTTTTGTTACAAGGAGAGGTTGATGCGCCAGAAGTCATCATTGCTTCCAAAGCGGCGGGGCGAGTCGTTAAGGTTCATGTTGAACGAGGAGATAACGTTAAAGCGGGGCAATTGATGGTGAGTCTTGATAGCCCTGAACTGGCGGCGAAAGTTGCCTCAGTACAGGCGTTGCGCGACCAAGCTAAAGCAAAACTTGAATTATCCCTGCACGGGACGAGTGAGGAGAACATCCGAAGTTTAGCCGCCGCGTTTGCACAGGCTCAATCGGGATACAAAAACGCCCAACGTGAATTTGATCGCCTCAAAAATATGTCAACCAAAGGCTATGTGTCTGCCACTGAGCTGGATAATGCGCGCAGCACGCGGGATATTGCCTATCAGAAAATGCTGGGGGCTAAAGCTGAGCTGGATGAAGGGAAAAAGGGGGATCGTATAGAGTTACGACACCAGTATCAGGCAGCATTGAATGAAGCAGAAGAAAACCTGCGTGAACTGGAAATACAGCATGATGATCTGCAAGTCAAAGCGCCCATCAATGGTGAAGTCGGGCCATTGCCGGCGGAAGAGGGGCAACTTTTTAATGCCAGTAGTCCGTTGGCGACATTGGTACGCATTTCAGAGGCTTATTTCGTCTATAACCTGCGGGAAAATATTTTGGCCAATGTCCGCAAGGGCGACAAAATTACATTGCATGTCCCTGCGCTGGGCAATAAGCAGATTGAAGCTGAAATCCGCTATATCGCGCCAATGGGGGATTATGCGACAAAACGGGCCACCCGTGCGACGGGGGATTTTGACCTGAGAACATTTGAGGTTCGGTTATATCCATTGCAACCTGTTGATGGCTTACGTCCGGGCATGAGTGCGTTATGGTTCTGGGATAAGTAAGGCAGCCTGATGAATATAAAAGCGGTGTGGGGCAGTTTTGAGCAAGGATTTTCCCAAGAATTTAGCGTTGCACTGCATAGTCCGGTTTTTCACTGGCTGAGTTGGCTGTTCCCTTTGCTGCTGTTTATGTTAACGAGTGCCAATTTTTCAGAGGGCACACTGTTTAACTTACCTGTTTCAGTGGTGGATAACGACCATAGCACGCAGTCTCGTACCCTGATCCGCAACTTGAATGCTGCCCCCCATGCAGATATCAAGTCTTATGACAATAGCTTGCAGGAATCCATGGAACGTATACGCCGGGCTCAGGATTACGCACTGCTTTATATTCCTGAGAATTTTGAAAAAGAGGCTTTAAGTGGAAAACAGCCGACGGTAAGTATCTATTACAATGCCCTGTTTTATGGGGCGGGACGTTATTCAACGCAGGATTTCAGCGGATTGATAGCAGAAACGAATGCAAAATACCGCACAATCATTGCTTCCGAGATCGGTCGGCCGCTACCGCCATTAGCCAAAGCGAGCATGTCCTATGACAGCTTGTTTAACGCCAGTGGCAGTTATATTTATTTCCAGCAATTTGCGGCAACGATTCACCTATTACAGCTTTTTGTCGTCACATGCACTATCTACACCATGGCCCGGGGAAAGCCGCTCTTGAAGGCGGAATCTTTCATCGGGGCCTTGTTAGGAAAATTGGCACCCTACACGTTGATTTTCACACTGCTATTGATGGTGGAAATTATGGCGCTGGTGATTTTCTCGGATGCAAAAGTCGCCGGTAATCCGTTGTATATGCCGATTGTGGGGTTTTTCTATGTGATTGCCGCACAAAGCATTGGCTTGTTGCTGTTTACGTTCACCAGCAGTGCAATAACGGCTTACACCATGATTGGGATGCTGGTCAGTATTGCGCTGGCATTTTCCGGTATGATCGTGCCAGAACTCTCGATGATATGGCCTGCCAGAATTATTTCTACCCTTGAACCATTAACTTATGCCTTGAATGCCATGTTTGACATCTTCCTGCGGGAAGTCTCCCTACAGATTATCCTGCATGTTTGCCTGATATTGATGATCTATCCTGCGGTTTGTAGTTTTCTGATCCGTAATCGCTTGTGGCAGCGGCTTAATCAATCAGAGGGAGGCGCATAATGTCGGATCATGAGAAAACCCGTTGGGCATTATACTGGCAGACATTGCGCGATGTATTTTTGGGAATGTTGGAAAAACCCATGTGGTTGCTATTGATTGTGTCGTTATGTGTGATGAGCATGGTTTATATTCATCCTTCTTTGTGGGACTTACCGATTGCCGTGATCGATCAGGATAACAGCCATGCGAGCCATGCGTTGATCCGTAATATTAATTCCACGGCGAACGTGAAAACCCAAAGCTACGATAATCTCAGCCATGCCCGTCGTGACTTGCTACAGCGAACCATCTTCGCCATCATCATCGTTCCTGTGGATTTTGAAAAACGCCTGCTTAACGGGCAAAATGTAACCGTGCCGATTTATGGTGACGCGACCAATCGCCTCGCCAATGGGCAAATCCAAAAGGATCTCGTTCAGGCTTATCAACAGCTCTTGTCAGAGTTCAATGGCATGTTGCTTTTACAGTCGGGTTTCAGTCTTGAGCAGGTAAAAATCTTGCTCCAACCGATTAAGGGTGAAACCATCGGATTATTTAACCCCGGTGTCAGCTATCCCGCGATAGTATTTCCGGGTTTATTGGTCATGCTGCTGCAACACTCTTTGCTCATATCTTGCGTTCGCGTCAGTATTACCCTACGGGATACCCCTCAGGGCAATCCACCGCTTCCCGTCTATCTGGGTGCATTATCCGCCTTGATCCCCATCTGGCTGTTTCTGTCCGTGATCTTTTTTATCTTATGGCCGTGGATATTGGGGTATCGGCAAGATGCACCGATTTATCTTGTCCTTTTGTTGACATTCCCGTTCTTGTTGACGGTATTAGGATTGGGGAAATTGGTGACAGAATGCTTGCGCAGCGTGGAAATGATTTATTTGACATTGGCTTTTATTACTACGCCGGTCTTCTATATCTCTGGCACAGTCTGGCCACCTCAGGCGATGCCTGAATGGGTCAGGGTGGTTTCATCGGCCTTACCATCGACATGGGCGACAAAAGCGATAGCAGGGGTTAACCAGATGGGATTGTCACTGCACAATGTATACAAAGATATCGGCATGATGCTACTGCTTGGCGTGATATATATGGTTTTGGGCATCTTGATTGGCATGCTGCGCAATAAAGAATTCCGTTCTCTGATCCAACGCATTAAGCGCTTATTTTCTCAGTAATATTCATAATCTTATGTCCATGAATCGGCAAGCGAAAACCGCTGATCACTGACCTTAGACTCCGCAAAAATGGCTGCTGCTGATGTTCATCCTGTAGACGTTTTATGATAAGGGATTTATTATCGATTTTCCCATTGCAAGTCATCGCCTTTCTGATACTTGCATCGGGCTGAATTTATCAAAGCGGAACAGAAGGAGGGCGCTGATCGGAACGATCGCGCATTATCGCCATGTTAATCAGGGTCGAAATTCCTGTCGATGCTATGGGGATTGACCGTTTGCTGCGTCAATCTTTTGAAACATCGGCAGAAGCTGAGTTAATTCATCAACTAAGAGAAGATGGTTTATTGACATTGGGTATTGTTGCGACTGACGATGAAGGCCAGGTGATTGGCTATGCCGGTTTCGCGCCTGTTGATATCAATGGTGAAGATCATCAATGGGTTGGTTTGGCGCCATTGTCTGTGGCGGAACAGTATCGTTGTCATGGGCTTGGTGAAAAATTGGTTTATGAAGGGCTGGATAGCCTGAACGAGTTTGGCTATGGGGCGGTTGTGGTGTTGGGTGATCCTGAGTACTACTACCGTTTTGGCTTTAAACTTGCCAATGAATACCAATTATATTGCCAATGGCCTGATTGTGAGGATTACTTCCTGATCTACCCCCTGACTGATATTTTACGGGGGGACTGTCAGGGGCTGGTTACTTATCCTGTCTATTTTGATCACCTGTGGTCATAGCCTGGGTGAAAAACTTCTCAGATGAACCGATTTCTATTAAATACGTCGTTATACAGAGAGGCTGGTCAATAACTAGCCTTTCTTTTTGCTGTTTACTCAGTTTTTTCACCCGATACTCCACTTTCAATGCGATTCCCTTATCCCTTAGCGGACTCTGGTAAACCAAGGCCAAGGGACTTTTCCCGCGTAGGTACTTTGCGCCTTTTCCGGCGGCATGCTGCATAGTCTGACCACAGAGTTGTCCAAAAAAGCTGATGAAGTTGGCGCAACCTATTTCCGCATTATTTCTGCGAATGGTCATAACCAACTCAATGGTGTTGCTGAAATTTATAAATAATTTATCCTGTTAGCCGTAAGTCAAAGACAGAACACGTAACCAGATAGGCAATCTGGCGTGTTCTGTTATGATTTGAGTAAAATAACGGTATGGGAATATATGGACTTAAATAAAGAAATTTTAATTATTCGCCAATATCTCGTCAGGCAACATGTATTCACGCTTTGTACATCTTCAGCCCAGGATTTATGGTGTGCAAACTGCTTTTATGCCTTTGATGCTGATAGCATGGCATTTTGGTTTATGACTGAATCTGATACCCGCCACGGTAAGATGATGCAAAAAAATCCCATTGTTGCAGGCACTATTGCCGGCCAGACCCGCAATATCGCACACATAAAAGGGGTGCAATTTCGTGGTGAAGTCATGCCATTGACAGGTGAAGCCGAAACCCTCGCCAGAGCACGTTATTGCCGCCGTTTTCCCATTGCCCTGTCGGCCAAATCCCCAATCTGGCAGCTCAATATCCATGAAATCAAAATGGTAAATAACACCCTCGGCTTTGGCAAAAAATTGCATTGGCAGCGTTAATTCCCTGTCTTAAATTCTCTACCTTAAATAGTGGATGACCTGATTACGACTGCCTCGCCAAATTAACGAAGGGTCATACAACGCCTGTTCAAATTTCCCATCCACCAGCACATGAATATTATGGATAACTTCTTGCTGTACTTCACTTAATTCATGGAGGACATAACCCGTCCACAGCCAGATATCCTTATCTGGACATTCATTTCGTACACGCTTAACCAGCCGCAGTACGCAGGGGACATTGTGCGGATGCAGCGGATCGCCGCCAGATAGTGACAAACCTTGCCGTTTAATACGGTGATCTTTCAGGTCAGCCATGATTTGATCTTCGATGGCTGGCGTAAAAGGCTGACCCGAATCGACGCGCCACGTGCTTTGGTTATAGCAGCCACGGCATTGATGCAGGCAACCTGACACAAACAGCGTACAGCGGGTTCCGGGGCCATTGACCACATCAACCGGATAATATTGGTGATAATTCATTGCATTAACCCACTTGCCCGTTGCCGAGATGTTTTACGCGGCGTTTTACCTCTTCCTGCTTACCTGCATTGAATGGGCGTGCATCAGGACTGCCGAGGTAACCACAAACACGGCGAGTCACGGAAACTTGGGCTGAATCATGATTGCCACATTGGGGACAGGTGAATCCTTTACTGGTACAGGCAAACTCTCCGCTAAAACCACACCGGTAACACTCATCAATTGGTGTATTGGTGCCATAATAAGGCACACGGGAATAGCTGTAATCCCAGACATCTTCCAACGCTTTCAGGTTATGTTGCAGATTGGGATATTCGCCGTAGCAAATAAAACCCCCGTTTGCCAATGGCGGATAGGGCGCTTCAAAGTCCAGTTTATCGTAGGGATTGACCTGCTTCTCCACATCCAGATGAAAGCTGTTGGTGTAATAGCCCTTATCTGTGACGCCCTGGATCACACCGAACTCGGCGGTATCCAAACGGCAGAAGCGGTCACATAAATTCTCGCTTGGTGTACTGTACAAACTAAACCCATAACCAGTCTCCCGTTTCCATTGCTCGACGGCCTGACGCAAGTGTTTAACAATAGCAATGGCTTTCTGCTGGCGCTGTTCATCATCAAACAGATGAAGGTGATTACCATATAACGCATTTATCGTTTCATGAATGCCGATATAACCCAATGAGATAGAAGCCCGGCCGTGTTTAAAAATATCGGCGATATTGTCATCGGCTTTCAGGCGGACACCACAGGCACCTTCCATGTAGAGGATGGGGGCAACGCGGGCCTTGGTATTTTCGAGGCGGGCAATGCGGGTCATCAGCGCTTTTTTTGCGATCAGCAAGCGTTGATCCAAAATTTGCCAAAAATCCGCTTCATTCCCCTTGGCTTCAAGTGCCATGCGGGGCAGGTTCAGGCTGATAACGCCCAAATTATTGCGACCTTCATGAATTTGCCGGCCATTTTCTGCATAAACGCCGAGAAAACTGCGGCAACCCATTGGCGTTTTAAATGAACCCGTTACCTTAATCACTTGATCATAATTGAGAATATCGGGGTACATGCGTTTACTGGCACACGCCAGCGCCAATAACTTAATGTCATAGTGGGGATCACCAAAACGGTGATTCAATCCATCGCGAATAGTAAAAACCAGCTTGGGGAAGACTGCGGTTTTGCGCTTTTTTCCCAACCCCGCAATACGGTTGCGCAGAATCGAAATTTGGATCAAACGGGCTTCTTTGGTTGTTCCCAATCCAAAACCGAAAGTGACAAACGGCGTTTGCCCATTGGCGGTATGCAGCGTATTGACTTCATATTCCAGTGACTGGAAAGCGTCATAACACTCTTTTTCTGTACGCGCTTCTGCATAGGCAACCTGATCGGTGATCTGCCACTCTTTGGCAATGGCCAGATGTTTGTCATAACTGGCTTTCACAAAAGGCGCGAGGACTTCATCAATGCGATTAATGGTCGTGCCGCCATAAATATGACTGGCAACTTGCGCAATGATCTGGGCAGTGACCGCAGTGGCAGTAGAAATGGATTTGGGCGTCTCAATTTCTGCATTGCCCATTTTAAAGCCGTTGGTCAGCATCCCCTGTAAATCGATCAGCATACAGTTGAACATAGGAAAAAACGGGGCGTAATCCAGATCATGATAGTGAATTTCGCCTTTATCATGTGCCTGTACCACATCTCGCGGCAGCATATGCTGCTTGGCATATTGCCGGGCGACAATTCCCGCTAATAAATCACGCTGAGTCGGGATGACCTTACTATCTTTGTTGGCATTTTCATTAAGAAGAGATAAGTGATTTTGTTCGATCAGTCCGCGGATTTCTTGATCCAGCCGATCATGCCATGTATAGGAAGCCTGTTCACCGGTATTACCCTGACTAACGTCAACGTGGCGGTTATCCTGTTGCGTCACAACCATTTTCACAATATGGCTCCTCGATATGTTATCCACAGACGAAAATGACCTGAATGGCCGTTTTTTGCGTTGGTGTGGATAATCTTGTGTATAAATACTACATATAGTGATTTTTGTGTATTTAAACACAATATATAGATCATTTGAGCGAATATACAACCTGAAAAGTTGATCTCAGACAAAGAAAAGCAGGTTATCGGGGGAGGAAAACAGGGCGGTAATAACAACCCTGATACCGAAGTGATCAGGGCTGGGAGAACGACAGATTAGCGACGAACGGCGATCGCTTCAATCTCGATTTTCACATCTTTTGGCAGGCGGGCAACTTCAACACATGAACGCGCAGGGAACGGCGCATTATGTTCAGCGAAGAACGCTTCGTAAGTTGCGTTCACGGCAGCAAAGTCATTCAAGTCTTTGACAAATACCGTAGTTTTTACGATATCAGCCACTTTCAGGCCGGCTTGTTCAATGATAGCTTTGACGTTTTCCAAAGATTGACGGGCTTGGGCTGTCACCTCTTCAGGAACAGCGCCGGTTTTGGGATCAACCGGGATCTGGCCGGAAGTGATAACCATGCTGCCCAGATCAACACCCTGAACATAAGGGCCGATTGCGGCGGGTGCATTCTCGGTATGGATAGAACGTGACATTAGAAACTCCTGTTTGACGTCTGAATGGAAAAATGTTCTGGATCGCCATTATAGTGATCCGCTGTCCCGCATCAATGGATACAGGACACTCTTGTCGATGACTGAAGCGGGCAGAGGGTTTGAACCGGCGATTAAGCGTTATCAATAACGGCTTGACGATCAAACTCTTTCTCACAGTATTTACAACGCAACATCACATCGTCTTTCGCTGACATCACGGAGAAGCTGCTGTTAACGGGTTCATTGTGACTGATGCAGTTACTGTTTGGGCAGACCAGAACGTTGTCGATTTGGTCTGGCAGATTGATTGGCATCTTTTTGACGACAACATAATTCTCAATGTTATTGATTGTGGCATGCGGCGCATACATGGCGAGCTGGTTTGCCTGTTGCGCTGTCAGAAAGGTATTTTCAATCTTAATCAGATCCTTTTTACCCAGTTGGTTGGAAGGCAGATTCAGGCCAATGGTAATGCGCTGGTCTGTTTCGGTGAGTTTGAACAGTGACAATAACTTAAAACCGACATGGGCGGGAATGTGATCGATAACCGTGCCGCATTTAATGGCTTCTACTTGTAGTTGATGGTCTTGGGTCATGTTGTGTCATAAATACCGTTTCGGTATTCCTCCTCCGGATATTAGGGGATCAAGGAAATCGGCTTATTTTGTCACAGACGATTTGGCATTTCACCTGATTAGATTTTTAATTTAAAAGGCGAATGTTGGAGATGAACAAGTGCAGCCAACTGCGCTGCAACTTGAAAAATAGAGAGAACAGCCATTAATAAATACATGAAGTGATAGATAAATCAGATGAAAAATCAATGATATTGAAACCAAAGCCTTTTGATATCTTGACTGTCTCTATGCCTGGCAGCCATTGGAATACCACTGCGGGAGCAACAGAGGTTGTCATTGTATTATGGTGCCAAATACGTGAAGTATGTGCATGCCCGCTGCCGATAAACTTAACCTGATATTTCTTACAAAGATCTAATAATTCTTTACCATTATTCAACATGCAGTTATCTACAATGGGTGTCCCAACTGGAATAGCATGGTGGTGCATAAAAATAGCGATATTAACATCACTATTTTTAACAATTTCTTCTTCTAATTCTGCTAAGTTATCTTTGGATATAAAACCAAAATCCTCGCCTTCAACAACTGTATCGACTGAAATAATACGCCAGCCATTATTTTTATATTGACGTGAATGGATAAGAAATTGATTTTTTTCTTCTGCGAGCGCGATATTAAAGTTCTCCTTGAGATCATGATTACCCAGTATGGCGATATAAGGTGTTCTTAATGATTCCATTTTTCTAAAAAAGTATTTGTATGCTTCTGCATCACCATCATTTGCAATATCACCGGAAACGATAATTAACGCTATCTCGTTTAGATTTTTTATTCTTAATATCTCTTCACAAACAAAATCAAAATTTTCATAAGGATTTACATCAAATGGTTTTTGATCTCGATTTCGGGTTAAATGTATATCCGATAAGTGAATCACTTTCATTTTTTATTACCTCCGAAAAGAAATGGATTGTATGATATGTTCCAATCGTATATATCAGTGGATTCTATTTTTTTTATTTTCTCTGCCAGAAAGATGCCTATTGGTAGAAGAATAATAGACATGATAACTTTATAAGACCATGTTGTTGCAATAATTGTGATTAATTCATTAAAGTTATATTTTGAAGAAAGGCTGATAGGATACGCTGATAGTAAAAGAGCGGCTTGGGTAATCATTGAAGCAATGATATATCTTATAAAAAAGAATCTACCAAGGAAAACTTTTTTTAAATTAGATATAACGAATCCGTTGATAAAGTAAGAAATTGGTACAGAAGTCCATGTTCCTACCATAACACGCCAAAATTCGCCAAATAATGACTTAAAGTTCATTGATATCTGATTGTTTTCTGGTTGAGTATGTGATGATGCAAAGATAATCATTACAAAAATGGATTGGCATAGGACTATTATCCAGACAGTTCTAACTCCTTGCCTGTATCCATAAACCTCCGTCTGGATTGTGGATATTAGGAAATAAAAAGAGAATAAAATCCCGCTAAATGTGATTTTAAAACCATCAAAATCCAGTGTCTTATACACAAGCACATCACAAGTTATCATTATTGTAACAGATAAAGAAATGAGTAAAGAATCATATTTGAATTTTGAATTGGTAGGATAAGAATTAGTCATTTTATTACCTTTAATTTTGCGGTCTTGGATGATTTTATCTTTTCTGATTTTAATATTTCATCGGAAATTCTTCTTCCATCTTTTAATCCTGACATATAGGCTATTCTAACAAGGCTTGTTGGATCTAATTTTTCGACGATATTTTGATCTGTAAGCAGCTCTTTTTCATTAATTTTTCTACAAGAATAGGCATTTTGTATTGTGAATGATAAATCTCTCCTCTCTTCTACTATTTCAAACTTCTGTTTTTTCCTCATATCATATTCTTCAAATCGTGTTATAAATATGATATCAGCAGGGTTTATGTTATATAATAAATCACTTTCAAAAATATCTTCTGCTGTTGCTTTTATACATGTATGCGTGCCTAACTCTTTTAATATATAAAATCCATTTTCTTTTACTGGTTCGAATTTTTGCAAACTGTATATATAACGAGGTTTGAATGTTTTTTTGAAAAAATCAATTATTTTTACCATTATTAATTTCCTATTTTAATCTTTTAATTGATTTAATCACTACCCCAATTATTGTATAATTTTTGGTTAAGGCCGCTTTACGTTCATTTTCAATACCTAATATTGAGAAGTAAATGCCACTTTCACCGACAAAAACTTGCCTAAAACAAATAGGGGCATCTTTAATTTTTACGAGAACTACATCACTATCACAAAAATTTTCGGCTTTAGAAACGATTGCAATAGTTTTGCTATCAAAATATGGAGATAGAAGGTTATTTGAAAACTCTACTGCGAAAAGAGAGTTTTCATGATCTTCTTGAATACTCAGTTTATATAAATTAGTGTTGACTATTTTACCTGATACGTATCCATCCAATTCATCATAACGAATTAGAGGTACTGATGAGATAATTTCTTCATTTTCATTTGACTCAGATAATTTATTGTCTGTAATTTCACCAACATTCACACCGAATACATCTGCAATTGATGAGATAGTCGAAATAGTCGGGTTGCCAACACCTCGTCTAAGGCTGTTGACAGTCGCAATTCCTAAACCTGTCAATTTACTCAGGGCCTGTGAGTCCATATTGTTTTTTTTCATCAAAAAATCAATGTTTTGTGCGATATTAGATAGTAAGACATCAGCTTCTGCATTTTTTATCTTGTTTGAATCTTGCATTATATCATCTCTTTGATAATATATTGTCGAACGTTGATATTGATAATGTTATGTTATCTATTAATATTTTGTAATACAAGAGGCCAACATCAGGGAAATTTCTATTTTTTCTATTGTTTATGTAGGGCACAAGGAAGGAATATGAAAGAAAGGAATCATATCTATATGGTGAACTGTGTATCAAAAGATTGTTTTTCTGCTCGTTATGCTTAAGATTTACTTTCTGAGCATAACGAGCAAATGATATTAAGGCTTACAATTTAGAGACAATCTTAAGATCTCTATCTAAAAATTGAATCAAGGTACTGATAAATATTCATATGAATGCTTGCCTTCGTTAAGAACGTTATTTTTTCAATCTGTGAATATAAAACGACAATAATTCCTAAATACCTTTTCAAAATGATAGGTGTATTCCTGACCTCGCGCACCGCGCGGGATCAGGAAGCAACGCATGTTGAGACTCTCACTATTATGAAAAGGTATTTAGTTATTGCTATTTACTTCCATGTGGAATAAATCTCATTATCTAATATTCTGAAATTAAATATTACAATACTTATTATTTCCCATTAGCATAATGTGAGATAACACCCCCTATTTCCACATCAAACAGCAGGAATTAATCTAATATATGAAAAATGACATTAATATCAATATGTTAATCGAAGAGCTAAATGAAGATAACTTGCCAGTATGGATAGCATTGCGAGAACAGCTCTGGCCTCATCATGCAAAAGCAGCCCATCAAGCCGACGGGGAAGAAATTATCTCTTCCAGTCAGTTGGTTTCATTTATTGTGCGAGATGACGCGGGTAACGAACTGGGTTTTGCTGATGCCTCAGTCAGACATGACTATGTAAATGGTTGTAACAGTAGTCCGGTGGTTTTTCTTGAGGGGATCTTTGTTTCCTCAAGCTATAGAAAATGTGGGATAGCCAAGCTATTGGTAGACGAAGTGCAATCTTGGGGAAGGAAAAAAGGGTGTCAGGAACTCGCATCCGATACCGAATTGGATAATGTTCTGTCGCAACAGGTGCATATTGGATTGGGATTCCAAATGACTGAAAAGGTCGTTTTTTTTAAAAAAGAATTAAATTAATATTTTTAATCGATGTTGGTGATACAGATCTTTCTCCCAGAAAGAAAAAACCTCACCACCAGAACAGAAACCTTGCCCATCTTTTAGCCTCTGATAGCATTTATTTGATCTCCATCACACTATTGTTCTGCAAAATGTAATCCATTAATAAGCTAACATGATATCGGTGGTAAGCCGCCGATGAATGAATTCGGCGTTATGGGTTCACCTGCAAATCTGTGGCCAGAGAGTGTTGACCACGGCATAAAAAATAGAGATTTTTATGAAATTCAAATCAAAAATAAAACCTTACCACGCGGCTGCGGGGGGGTGGGGTTCACTGGAGGCAACAACCCGCTTCGTCTTTGATAGTAAACAAGCCCTGAAGAATATGGTTAACCTGATGCGCATGAACAAGCCCAAAGGCTTCGATTGCCCCGGATGCGCATGGGGAGATGACAACAAAAGTCTTTTTAGTTTTTGTGAAAACGGTGCCAAGGCCGTGACTTGGGAAGCCACTCGCCGGTATGTTGATCGGGAATTCTTCGCCACTTACAGTGTGAGTAAACTTTACCAGCAAAGTGATTATTTCCTTGAATACCAAGGGCGAGTGGTGGAACCGATGAGCTATAACCCGCAGACGGATCATTATGAGCCGATCAGTTGGGATGAGGCGTTTACCCTGATTGCCCGCCATATTCAGGCGATGGATCACCCCAATCAGCTTGAACTGTACACTTCAGGGCGCGCCAGTAATGAGGCTTCATGGCTGTATCAACTATTTGGCCGTCTGGTCGGAACAAATAACTTTCCTGATTGCTCCAATATGTGTCATGAAGCCAGTGGCAGCGGCATGTTAAAAAGTTTAGGGGTTGGGAAAGGGACAATCCGGCTGTCAGATTTTGATCACGCTGATGCCATTTTTGTCTTCGGTCAAAACCCCGGCACCAACCACCCACGAATGCTGCATAGCTTACGGCACGCTGCCGAACGTGGCGCGCGTATCGTGACGTTTAACACGCTGCGTGAGCGCGGGTTGGAACGTTTCGCTGATCCACAAAAGCCGCTCGAAGTGATCACGCCAAGGGCAGGGGAAATCAGCCATCGTTATTATCAGCCTAAGCTTGGCGGAGATATGGCCGCAGTGCGTGGGATGGTTAAGGCACTTTGGGAAACCCATAACACCCTGCTGGCCGAAGGTAAATCAGGTATTTTTGATCTGGCGTTTATTGCAACGTACACCAACGGTGTGGAGGCTTATTTGCAAGAAGTGGCTGCAACCGACTGGTCATTTATCGAAGAGCAATCGGGATTGAGCGAAGCACAATTGCGCGAGGCGGCCTCTATTTATCAGCGTGCTGAACGCGTCATCTGTACTTGGGCAATGGGGATAACGCAACATAAACACTCTCTGGTGACCGTGCGCGAAATCGTCAACCTGCAATTGCTTTTTGGTCAATTGGGTAAACCGGGCGCAGGGCTTTGTCCGGTACGTGGTCACAGTAATGTACAGGGTAACCGGACGATGGGGATTAATGAAAAACCGTCCCGGCCTTTCTTGGATAGCATGGCCGCTCATTTTGGTTTCGAGCCACCTCGTACTCATGGTCATAATGTTGTGGAAGCGTTAAGTGCCATGTCGCGTGACGAAGTTAAGGTGCTGATCGCACTGGGCGGCAACCTTGCGGCTGCGGCTCCGGATACTCAGCGAACAGAAGACGCGCTTAAACACTGCGATTTGACCGTACACATCAGCACAAAATTAAACCGGAGTCACCTCATTACCGGTAAAAAGGGCGCGCTTATCCTGCCGACATTGGGTCGTACCGAACAAGATATTCAGGCCACAGGCTCGCAGTTTGTGACGGTAGAAGACTCTTTCAGCATGGTTCATGCTTCCGAGGGCGTGAATAAACCGTTATGTGATACCCAACGTTCTGAGACGGCGATTGTGGCAGGCATTGCCAATGCGACAGTAGGCAATACCGCGACGATTAACTGGCTGGAATTAGCTTGTGATTACAATAAAATTCGCGATCATATTGCGGCAACCATTCCGGGATTTGCCGACTTTAATCAAAAATGTGAGCAACCCGGCGGTTTCTATCTTGGCAATGCGGCGGCCGAATTACGTTTTGCGACACCGAGCAAAAAAGCGCAGTTCAGTCCTGCGACACTGCCGAAGACCCTGTTTCCACAAATTGACGGCACTGATGTTCCTTTCACGTTGCAGACCTTGCGTTCACACGATCAATACAACACCACGATTTATGGATTGGATGATCGTTATCGCGGGGTTTATGGTCAGCGGGAAGTATTGTTCATGAATCCGGACGATATGGCTCAATGGGGATACCAAGCCGGCGATCGGGTCGATATCGAAACAGTATGGCATGACGGCATCAGGCGAAGAGTTTCCGGCTTCAAGTTAGTGCCTTACACCATACCCCGCGGCAACCTTGCCGCTTACTATCCGGAAACCAACCCATTAGTTCCACTGGAAAGTTTTGGTGATGGTACAGGTACACCAACCTCAAAATCTGTGCCGGTGAAATTATCCCTCACGGAACAGAGCCGGGCTGAACTTCGGCGCCTTGTGTAAGGTGTTTAGGGTTTGTTCTTCTGAATAACAATTAGAAGTACGTCGATTTAATATTATGACCAAGGAATAATTTCCACAGTCATAATATTAATGGCTATTTATTCTTGTTAATCATCAATCACAACATCTTCATTTAATACCAGCGACAACAATGCCTGACGGGCGAAAATGCCATTTCCCGCTTGCTGGAAATAATAAGCATAGGGGGTTTTATCGACATCTACCGTGATTTCATCAATGCGCGGCAGCGGGTGCAGCACTTTCAGGTTCTCTTTGACATTCACCAGATCCGCCGCGTGCAGGACAAACTGGGCTTTGATATTGGCATATTCTGAAGGATCAAGGCGCTCTTTCTGGACGCGCGTCATATACAGAATATCCAGCTCAGGCAGGGCATCTTCAAAGTGATTGTGCAGGCTGTAACTCACCTGTTTTTCTTCCAGCATGTGCAGGATATAGCTTGGCATCGCAAGGGCATCTGGTGCGATAAAGCAGAAATGGTTGCCACTGAATTTCGCCAGCGCCTGGGTCAGCGAGTGAACAGTTCGGCCATATTTCAAATCACCGACCATGGCGATTTTCAGGTTTTCCAGTCTGCCCTGAGTTTCCCGGATGGTGAACAGATCGAGCAACGTCTGGGTTGGATGCTGGTTTGCGCCATCGCCGGCGTTAATCACAGGGATATGGCCGGAAAACTCGGAAGCCAGTCGTGCCGCCCCTTCCTGTGGGTGACGCATAACGATCGCATCGGCATATTGGCTGATGATAGAAATGGTATCCGCCAGCGTTTCTCCCTTTTTACCCAATGACGTATTGCTGCTGTCAGCAAAGCCCACGACGGAAGCGCCGAGTCGCTGAATGGCGGTTTCAAAAGAGAGGCGGGTGCGTGTGGAGGCTTCAAAGAAACAACTCGCTATCACCTTGTGTTTCAATAACTCAGTCTGGGGATTGGCTTTCAATGCAGCGGCCGTCTGCAATACCAGTTCCAGATCTGCGCGGCTCAGATCATTAATTGAAATGATATGCTTGCGATATAACGGGTTAGCCATGTTTACGTTCCTCTTTTATGACTTCTAGCCTTGGACTGGGCAGACAAAAAAAAGCCCCTCAATAGAGGGGCTTTTTAAATGTTCGTTTAAGCAATGGGAAAAACAATGCGTTTACGCTGCCGACAGACAGTGTTTCGTTAGCCTGATGTTTTGTAACAGCTTTTACAGCGCAATCTTTCATGTTTTCTCCCGGCAAATCGTCGCGCATTATACTCACGCTGGCGTTCATCGCAAGGATTGCGGGCAGAAATTTTTGTTTTCATGTTTTCTAATCGGCCTGAATAGTGACACCATTATTCGTTTCGATTGCCCAAACTGATCGCCATTCTGTTAAGGGCATTCATCAGGTAGGAACGCTGGGAACGGGGAACCATTTTATTGAGTTATGCCCTGATGAAGCGGATCGTGTTTGGGTGTACAGCGTGAACAGCATTACGGTGAAGACGTTTTGGTGACGCGTAAAGGTGCGGTATCTGCCCGTAAAGGCCAGATGGGGATCATTCCGGGTTCAATGGGAGCGAAAAGCTATATCGTCCGCGGTCTTGGAAACGAAGAAAGCTTTTGCTCGTGCAGCCACGGAGCCGGCCGAGTGATGAGCCGTAACGAGGCAAAAAAACGCTTTACCGTAAGCGACCAAAAACGTGCGACTGCGCATGTGGAATGCCGTAAAGACAGCGATGTGATCGATGAAATCCCGATGGCATACAAAGATATTGATGCTGTGATGGCAGCCCAATCGTCGTTGGTGGAAATCGTGCATACCTTGCGTCAGGTGGTGTGTGTAAAAGGATAAGAATCAAATGGGTCGCGTTCCGTTATGCCCTGATTGCGCTCATTGGTATCTAAAAAATCATTTGGAACGGAGATAT
>NZ_JAQRFK010000006.1 GCF_028598745.1 Xenorhabdus sp. IM139775 | reverse complement strand
GGTTTGCAGCCTGTTACGCTACCGACAATTTTTTCTTGGTATTCGTTGACTAACAAACACATCAAATTCTCTACTTGAATCTGAACGCTGAAGCCTTTGGGTTCGTTGATTAACAAATTCATCAAATTCCCTGCCTGAATCTGAACGCTGAAGTCTTTGGACTCGTTGATTAACAAATTCATCAAACTCTCTGCCTGAATCTGAAGGCTGAGGTCTTTGGGCTAGTTGATTAACAAATTCACCAAATTCGCTGTCTGAATCTAAACTCTGAATTTGAGGATTATACCAACGATACATCCCATAGTGTGGATCATGTCTCTCTTGCCTGTCCCTCTCCTCTTGGGAAGAGTGACTACGATCACCCCCTTTATCAATAAAATAACGGGATATATTGGACATTGGACGATATTCTGTCGTTAAACATATTCTTGTTCCCCCTAACGAACCTTTCACTGGCATATTGATATGATTAGCGAGTGCTTGCGCAAGCCCATTTGTTCCAGAGTGACAAGCTACTATTCTGACACTTTGGATATTTTGCCCTCTGTTTTTTATATCAGTTAATAATGCTTTGATTGTTTCGCAAAAATCATTCAAATTCATTCCAGGATTATACTGACATGATCCCACAAATAATATTTCCTGGCCCACTGGAGAGGTATGCCCCACAATATTGAGCCTATATCCAACTTTATGTTTTGGTTTATCTAAGAAATAATGAAATCGCTTCTCCTGATGAAAATTTACCTCAGTTGTTTTCTGAATCACCTCATCATCAGTCATTGCCATAATATTGGAAATCGTGTGCCGATACTGTCCCATACTTCCTCCTGCACTCAACGCTACTTTTTATACTTGGCAGATACAATCTTCAAGTACCACGATACTCCAGAAATAACAAGTTATAGTGTTAATTTCAGCTCATGCCATCCCGTGTATTCCAGCAGGCAGTGATTCCCCGTACTTATCACAGTTGCATTTCAGACTCGTCAACTCTTGGTTATCCACCAATAATTCTATTTTGATCAAACCAGCTTCCTGCTGGCGTTGACGTTGACGTTGGGTGACTTTACGTTCGGCAGGGGGATTGTTTAAGGTTGGTTTATTGCATATTCTCCCATTTTGGTCTACTTTGTTTATGTGTACTCTAAATCCTACTTGTTTAGTACACCCTCATTTGCTTCTTATTTCGCTCTTCCCCTCCCTGAATTCAGGGAGGGATTTTTGTTGTTAAAAACACCCTCAAACAGAATTTTTCCTATCTTCCGTAACCGTATCAAAATCAACGAGAATGATCTCTCTCAATAATATTTTTCTGGCACACCTCTATCATAAATTAAGTATTTATAATTAACTAAATTTGTTATAAATATTTCTGCGTATTTCCATTGTCAGTAAATTAAACTTCATCATTTAATTAACATTATAACAAAAAAGGTAATTTCACTTATTTTACAGTCAAGTATGGAAAAATAGGAAATTCATTATGAATATGAAAAAGTCATTACTTTTAGCGGGATTAACAGCCTTTGGGACGATCCCATTTTCTAGTATAGCTGAACCAAATTCGAATCATGGATATATCGATACACCACCAAGCAGAGCACTTTTATGCCAAAAAGGTATTAATAAAAACTGTGGGTCTATCATGTATGAACCACAATCGGTTGAAGGTCCCAAAGGCTTTCCTCAAGGAGGGCCACCAGATGGCCAAATTGCCAGTGGTGGTGTTAGTCAATTCAAACAACTTAATGAACAAAGCGCGGGTCGCTGGCATCATGTCACTATCAATAAAGGAATAAACCAATTTAAATGGACAATAACAGCCAGGCACAGTACCACTTCATGGCAATTCTTTATTACCAAACCTGATTGGGATCCAAATAAGCCTCTAACACGCGCTCAATTTGATTTAAAACCCTTCTGTGAGCATTTTGACCATGGTAAAAAACCAGACAAAGTAGTCTCTATAAATTGTGATGTTCCTGAGCGCTCAGGGTATCATGTTATTCTCGGTGTGTGGACAATTGCTGATACTGACAATGCTTTTTATCAAGTTATTGACGCCGATATTAAATAATATTTTAATCAATTTAATATATTATTTATAAATGTCCGCTTAGCATAAAAAGTGCTGGTTATTCGCCAGCACTTTTAGCTAAAAAATTAAAATATTTCCGGATAAGATATATTTTCCGCCTCAACCCTACACATAGAAAGATATGAAAAAATCAACTATTCTTAGAATGGCCAGACCAACAGACAATCTTAATAAAATTGCCGAAATGTATTGTCATGGTTTGAACTTCATTATATTAGGTGAATTCAAAGATCACGATAATTTTGATGGTATTATGCTCGGGCATCCTAACCATTCCTGGCATCTTGAATTTACTCACCATCACAATACATATGTTGGCAAGGCCCCAACTAAAGATAATTTATTAGTATTTTATATAGAAGATGAATTTGAATGGCAAGAGCAAGTAAAATCAATGCAACATGCTGGATTTATCCTCGTTCCTTCTTATAATCCTTATTGGGATAAAAGTGGAAAAACGTTTGAAGATATTGATGGTTATCGTGTTGTATTACAACACGCTGCATCAGAGAGTTAAAGATTTATTCAATTAGGCTATTAGTGATAATTTGATGAAAATAGACTTCTGTTTTTCGTCACTGATAGCCTAAAAAACCATCATTAATACTTGTCTTATGATAGAAATGTTTTTTGTTCAGATTCCCTTCGCATACATAAACCTGTTAATTCTTTTCCATTGGCACGATCCCATTTCAAAAACTCCCCTGCTGCACCTTGATAATCACCTGCATTCAATTTTTTCAACAATGTTGAATGGGTAAAATTACCGATTCCCAAGTTGAAAATAAATGAGCATAAAGCATCAAATTGCCCTTGGGTTATAGGGACTTTGACTAATCGCTCAATGGCGCCATAAATAGGGATAAGATCTTGACGTAAAAATGCCTCAGCCTGTTGCACAGTAATCACTTGTCCGGGCTTTACCCCCTTTGTATGGCCATACCCAATTGTCCATGGTACTGAGCCAGTAGCAGGATCTGGATATGCTTTCAATCTCAAGCCCTCATAACTTTTGAGTTTATTAATACCGGTTTCACTGATTTCCATTCATTTTCTCCACCACTAAATTGAATGCCAGCGTTCATTTTTTGTCTAAAAAAACAGCCTACAGAGCAAGTATAGACGAAGAAATAATCAATAAAGCGACCATCGTTACGAGGTAATGGGATCACAACAAAAAATCAAATGCAAAATAAAATATTAAATTTCAATATATTATGAATTTTTACAAAATTTTTTTAAATTTTAAAAAATTTATTTAATAAACACCTTGACTCTTTTTGTTTTGAGCATAAAATTTGCCTCAGAATTTAGATTTTCGTGAAGTAAATCACAATTTATAACCCCCAAAGGAAATCATCATGAAATCTGTAAAATCTTTCCTCTCAAATGTACACTGCGTTGTTATCCGGTTATCAGCAACTCGTTTTATGTAAGTTCTGCCACAGCATATAACGATGAGCCAGTTCAAAAAAAGAACTGGCTTTTACTATTTATTTAAACATCTTATTTAAACATCGGGTTACTTAAACATCGGGAGAACGCTATGGATTTAATGGATTTTAGCCGGCTAAAGTTAAAATCAGAATTAGGAACACTTGAGATTATTTTTCATCTTATTATCTGGTTCCTGATTATTTTATTTACATTAGGGCTAGGTGCCTTTGTGTTTCCCTACTATATGACACGTTTTATCATTAACAAAACGCATGTTATCGACCGAGATAGTGGGCAAATTATCGGCAAACTAAATTGTGAGCTCAATTTAGTCCAAATCATCGGGTATGTTGTCCTTTGGGCGATTCTCTCTTTTATTACATTTGGTATTTTATATTTTGTATATCTTTACAAAATTATAGCTCACTGCATTAATCATACCCGTGTGATTGCTGCATAACCACAGACAGAATATATAATTTAATTATTTTTCCATCTCAGGTTGCAACCCAACTATTAAGCTACAACCTGAGATCGATAGAATAAGTTTCATCAAAAATTAGGATTTACTATCAAAATATTTTTCAACCAAAGCATATAAAATGGCAATGGTTTCAATATCTGGCACGCCGTCATAATATGAAGAACGGAAGTGCATTTGAAATGCTTTAATTAAAAATTGAAAATTTTCTTCTTTTTCTGCGCCAGTCACGTCATAACCATAGCGTTTGAATTTTTTTAAAATATCGGCAATATCAGGTAAACGATGGTCAAATTGTACAATATATTTTTGCTTAGTTTCTTCGTCATACCATGCTCCAATTCCCGCATCATATAATTCTTTCCACGGAAAATAAGAGCCTGGGTCGGTTTTTCTTTGCCATGAAATATCTGAATGCCCTACAACATGGGTCGGTTGAATATCTGGGTAACGTTGTAAGATATTGATAGCGAGCTCTTTGAGCGCAGCGATTTGGTCAGGGTGATAAGGAGGGAAAGTGAAAACGCCATTATCATCACTGGCCTCATTCACAATCTCAATACCAATGGATGTATCATTCAACCCTTCTCGTCCAGCCCAATAACTTATTCCTGCATGCCAAGCTCTTTCAAGTTCATCAACCAAATTGAATATGTGAATTTTATCAAATCCAGCAGCCCGATACGTTGGATCGTCTGGGTTTGGAACGAGGTAATGAGCACTGACAAACTCTCCGGTCAATGCCTGAACAGATTTTTCAAAATTCAAGGCAGTATAGTGCATAACTAAAAAGCGGGAGCGCCTGTTAAAACTTTTGGTGGAACGATATGAATTATAATCAATTTTATACATCATTGTTCTCCTTCATTTTTTATCATGCAACATGATAAACGTTTAATCACCGCTAAAAAACCTATTTTGTATCAAGCTATAATAAATCAACGGGCATATTTGGATATGATCGATATCCATCGGATAAAGAAACACTTGTCGAATAAGTGTCTTTCTTATTACTTTGATTTTTTATTTTTAATGGTGTGGCTTTATCAGTGACACACTGATTTTACGGGTAATTTTATAGCCAAACATGAATAACAAGGCAGCAAGCTGAAAATAAAAAATGTGCCTTACTTGCGAATAAAACTGTACTCACTTATGGAAAATTAAGGCTCTATTTCAATATCTGTCAGTGGATAACAGCTACAGGGTAAAATTTCCCCCTCATTGACAAACGCCAATGGCTTACACGGATATCCTACCTTGCCTTTCACCAGACGAACACGACAAGAACCGCAATACCCCTGCCGGCATTGATATTCAAGCTGAACTTTACCGTGCTCCAGTGCTTCCAACAAATTACCGTGGGAACTTGAAGAATAATGGATGTATAAACCCTGCCGTGACGGCAGGGTAACTTTATAATCAGCCATATCAGAGTTCGAAACCGCTGAGATCCTCAGTATTGACTTCCGAATCAATCTGACCAACCAAGTAAGAACTGACTTCGACTTCCTGTGGAGCCACTTGAACATTATCAGAAACCAGCCACGCATTGATCCATGGGATCGGGTTAGAGCGGGTTTCAAATGGCAACTTCAAGCCAACGGCCTGCATACGAATATTGGTGATATATTCGACATACTGACACAGAATCTCTTTGTTCAGGCCAATCATGGAGCCATCTTTAAACAAGTAATCAGCCCACTCTTTTTCCTGCTCTGCTGCCTGTACGAACAGTTCGTAGCACTGTTGTTCACACTCTTGGGCAATTTCCGCCATTTCAGGGTCATCCTGACCAGAGCGCAACAGATTCAACATGTGCTGCGTTCCCGTTAAATGCAGGGCTTCATCACGAGCAATCAGTTTGATGATTTTGGCGTTACCTTCCATCAATTCACGTTCTGCAAAAGCAAATGAACATGCAAAACTGACATAGAAGCGGATGGCCTCCAGCGCATTAACGCTCATCAAGCACAAGTAAAGCTGCTTTTTCAATTCACGCAGATTAATGGTGACAGCTTTGCCGGCAACATCATGCGTTCCTTCACCCAACAGGTGATAATAATTGGTCATTTCGATCAGATCATCGTAATACGCGGAAATGTCTTTGGCGCGTTTCAAAATCTGTTCGTTTTCCACAATATCATCAAATACGACAGCAGGATCGTTCACGATGTTACGGATAATGTGCGTGTAAGAACGCGAATGGATCGTTTCTGAAAACGACCACGTTTCAACCCAAGTTTCCAATTCTGGAATGGAAATCAATGGCAGAAAAGCCACATTCGGGCTACGGCCCTGAATGGAATCCAACAGCGTCTGGTATTTTAGGTTGCTGATGAAAATGTGCTTTTCATGATCCGGCAGTGCGTTGTAGTCAATGCGATCACGGGAAACATCCACTTCTTCTGGACGCCAGAAGAAGGAGAGTTGTTTTTCAATCAATTTCTCAAAAATAGGATATTTTTGCTGGTCAAAACGCGCCACATTAACAGACTGACCGAAAAACATCGGTTCTTGTAGCTGATCATTTTTTACTTGCGAAAAAGTGGAATAGGACATAGTTTCCTCAAATTAAATCTTACACGCGCCGCCTTCACAATCGGAATCCGCTGACTCAACAACTTCTTCCAGATCACCCTGAACGTCTTCTGCTCCATCACGGGTGTTGTGGTAATACAATGTTTTCACACCATATTTATAAGCGAGCAGTAAATCTTTCAGCAATTGGTTCATCGGAACCTTGCCATTAGGGAAACGCGCCGGATCATAGTTAGTATTGGCAGAAATCGACTGATCGATAAATTTCTGCATGATCCCGACCAACTGTAGGTAGCCATCGTTGCTTGGCATTTGCCACAGCAGCTCGTAAGCGCCTTTCAGAAGATCGTAATCGGGTACAACTTGACGCAGGATACCGTCCTTGGAGGCTTTTACACTGATATAACCTCGTGGTGGCTCAATGCCGTTGGTCGCATTAGAGATCTGCGAAGAAGTCTCTGATGGCATCAATGCTGACAGGGTTGAGTTACGCAAGCCGTATTGTTGAATGTCACGGCGCAGTGCTTCCCAATCCATGTGCAAAGGTTCGCTGGTCAGTGTGTCCAGAGTCTTTTTGTAAGTATCAATCGGCAAAATGCCTTGTGCATAAGTGGTTTCATTAAACCACGGACAAGCACCCTTCTCTTTCGCCAGCTCGTTTGAGGCTTTTAACAGGTAGTACTGAATAGCTTCAAACGTTTTATGAGTCAGATTATTCGCGCTACTATCTGAATAACGTACACCGTGTTTCGCCAAGTAATAAGCGAAGTTAATGACGCCAATACCCAGAGTTCGACGTCCCATGGAGCCTTGTTTGGCGGCGAGAATGGGATAATCTTGATAATCCAGCAAGGAATCCAGCGCGCGAACGGCCAATTCAGCCAATTCTTCCAATTCGGTCAGGCTTCCGATAGTACCCAAGTTGAAAGCAGACAATGTACACAGCGCAATTTCACCATTTTCATCGTTAATATCGTTCAATGGCTTAGTTGGCAGTGCAATTTCCAGGCACAGATTCGATTGGCGAACAGGTGCAATAGCCGGATCAAACGGGCTGTGAGTATTACAGTGGTCAACGTTCTGGATATAAATACGCCCCGTTGAAGCACGCTCCTGCATCATCAGTGAGAACAATTCAACCGCTTTGATGCGTTCCTTACGGATATTGCTGTCATTTTCATACTGAGTATACAGACGCTCGAACTCATCCTGATCCGCAAAGAAGGCATCATACAATCCCGGCACATCAGACGGGCTGAACAGAGAGATGTCGGCACCTTTAATCAGGCGCTCATACATCAGTTTATTAACCTGTACGCCGTAGTCCATGTGGCGGACACGGTTGCCTTCAACACCACGGTTGTTTTTCAGTACCAGCAGGCTTTCGACTTCCAGGTGCCACAGTGGATAGAACAGCGTTGCTGCTCCGCCACGAACACCGCCCTGAGAACAGGATTTCACCGCAGTCTGGAAATGTTTGTAGAATGGGATACAACCCGTGTGGAACGCTTCACCACCACGGATTGGGCTACCCAATGCACGGATACGACCTGCGTTTACGCCAATGCCGGCACGCTGGGAAACATATTTAACAATCGCACTAGATGTCGCATTGATAGAATCCAGGCTGTCACCACACTCGATCAGAACACAGGAGCTGAATTGGCGTGTTGGTGTACGAACCCCCGCCATGATTGGCGTTGGCAGCGAAATTTTAAAGGTGGAAATCGCATCATAGAAACGACGGATATAGTCCAGGCGTGTTTCTTTTGGATAAGTGGAAAACAGGCATGCAGCAACCAGCATATAGAGGAACTGAGCACTCTCGTAAATCTCGCCAGTCACACGGTTTTGGACTAAATACTTCCCTTCCAATTGCTTGACCGCCGCATAGGAGAAATCCATATCACGCAAATGATCAATAAAACTATCCATTTGCTCGAATTCCTCTTGGGAATAGTCTTCCAGCAAATGTTTGTCGTATTTACCCAAATTAACCATTTTTGCAACATGATCATACAGCGCAGGCGGTTCAAACTGACCATAGGCTTTTTTGCGCAGATGGAAGATCGCCAGACGTGCCGCCAGATACTGATAATCAGGCGCATCACCGGAGATCAAGTCAGCCGCAGCTTTGATCATGGTTTCATGGATATCGGAGGTTTTGATGCCATCGTAAAATTGAATCTGGGAACGCAGTTCTACTTGTGATACTGAGACATTTTTCAGACCTTCGGCAGCCCAGGCAACAACCCGGTGAATTTTATCAAGATCAATTTGTTCTTTATGTCCATCACGTTTGGTAACTAGCAGACTCTGGTTCATGGGAAAATACACCTTCTCTCTTTTCGTATCTCACCGATATTCGTTTTCATCGACCTCTTGGCAGCACGATGCACCCAAAATGGCTGTGGGCCAGTTGGGGGCTTAGTTAGCTCAATTCACTACTGTTTAATACAAGTCGCTACTGCACAAGCTGCTACTACAAGATGACAAGAAACACAATATATAGTGGGAAATTAAAACGGTAATAACAAGATAATGTTATTTTCCGATTTTATCAAGTGCACAAAGTCGAGAAGTTTTGTGGATAACTTGAGGATTAATTTTGGCAAAAAGCCGATAACCTGCGTAGTTACTTGGTGTTACTTTCATAAGGCTATCGGCGAAACAGGGAAAATAAAATCTTAAAAATAATATCTAGTTGCCGTTTTATTAATCCCTTAGCGACCTTTGTCAGACAGATCGGGTATGCAGCATATAATTCACGTCTACATTATGCCCAAGTCGAAATTTGTCTGTTAACGGATTGTAATGTAAACCAATAATATGTTGTTCTTTCAGCGTGGTCTTATCGACCCAACTTATCAGTTCAGAAGGACGGATAAACTTTTTCGCATCATGCGTGCCTTTTGGCACCATGTTCAGGATATATTCAGCACCAACAACCGCCATCAACCAGGCTTTCCGGTTCCGGTTAATCGTTGAAAAGAAAACATGACCACCGGGTTTTACGAGTTTGGCACAGGCATGAACCACAGACTCAGGATCGGGCACATGCTCAAGCATCTCCAGACAAGTCACAACATCATAGGCGTGTTGGTGCTGTTCTGCGAGATTTTCTACCGTTTCCTGAACATAAGAAACGGGAATACCGGATTCCAAAGCATGCAAACGGGCAACTTGCAGGGGTTCAAACCCCATATCCAACCCCGTCACTTCCGCACCTTCACGCGCCATGCTTTCTGACAAAATGCCGCCACCACATCCAACATCCAGCACTTTTTTACCAAAAAGGCCGTCAGCATGTTGCAAAATGTAGTTCAAACGCAGTGGATTGATGCGGTGCAATGGCTTGAATTCACCGTCAAGATCCCACCAACGGGAAGCAACGGCTTCAAATTTTTCGATTTCCTGCTGATCCACATTGGCATGGGATGGAATGGGTGAATCGGGAGTTTTGACGTTCATCAGCAATATCGCTCCTAGGCACTGCTTCACAGAAAACTGGTTCACAGCAAACTGGTTCACAGAAAATGTAACAGTATTATGGGGATGTGTGACAGAAAACTATTATACATGCCTTAATCTTGAAATACCCGCATCCGGTTTTTATAAAACTGTCAATTTGTGGTATAATTTAAGCCTTTGAATTCGGAGTATGAGGGACAGTGGCTCCATGAGCGACATTGCCAGAGAAATCACACCGGTCAATATCGAAGAAGAGCTGAAAAGCTCGTATCTGGATTATGCGATGTCCGTTATTGTTGGACGCGCACTGCCGGATGTTCGGGACGGACTGAAGCCTGTACACCGCCGCGTGCTTTTCGCGATGAATGTATTGGGAAATGATTGGAATAAACCTTATAAAAAATCTGCCCGCGTTGTTGGGGATGTTATCGGTAAATACCATCCACACGGTGACAGCGCTGTTTATGACACGATTGTTCGTCTGGCACAACCATTCTCCATGCGCTATATGCTGGTTGACGGTCAGGGGAACTTTGGGTCAGTAGATGGCGATTCTGCGGCAGCGATGCGTTACACCGAAGTACGCATGGCAAAAATTGCCCATGAATTGCTGGCAGACTTGGAAAAAGAAACTGTCGACTTTGTGCCCAACTATGATGGCACAGAGCAAATCCCCGAGGTAATGCCAACCCGTATTCCTAATTTACTGGTGAATGGTTCATCAGGGATTGCGGTCGGTATGGCAACCAACATTCCTCCTCATAACTTATCTGAGGTGATCGACGGCTGCCTGGCCTATATTGATGATGAAAACATCAGCATTGAAGGCCTGATGGAACATATCCCAGGCCCGGACTTCCCTACGGCGGCGATTATCAACGGACGCCGTGGTATTCAGGAAGCCTATCGCACAGGTCGTGGTAAGATTTACATCCGCGCCCACGCAGAAATTGAAACTGATGAGAAAAATGGCCGCGAAACCATCATCGTCAGTGAAATCCCTTATCAGGTCAATAAAGCCCGGCTGATCGAAAAAATGGCTGAACTGGTAAAAGAGAAGCGCATTGAAGGGATCAGTGCACTGCGTGACGAATCCGATAAAGATGGAATGCGCATCGTTATCGAAGTAAAACGTGATGCCGTTGGTGAAGTTGTCCTGAATAACCTGTATTCACTGACGCAATTACAGGTTTCATTTGGCATCAACATGGTTGCCCTGCATCAGGGACAACCTAAGCTACTTAATCTGAAAGAAATTCTTTCTGCGTTTGTTTGCCACCGCCGTGAAGTAGTTACCCGCCGGACAATTTTTGAACTGCGTAAAGCTCGCGACCGCGCCCATATCCTTGAAGCATTGGCTATTGCCTTGGTGAACATCGATCCGGTTATCGAATTGATCCGCCGCGCTTCCACGCCTGCTGAAGCGAAAGCCAGTTTGATTTCTCAAGCCTGGCAGTTAGGCAATGTTGCTTCCATGCTGGAACAAGCCGGTGACGATGCTGCCCGTCCTGAATGGCTGGAACCACAGTACGGTATCCATGACGGTAAATATTACCTGACCGAACAGCAAGCACAGGCTATTTTGGATCTGCGTCTGCAAAAACTGACCGGACTTGAGCATGAAAAACTGCTTGATGAGTATCGTGAACTGCTGAAAGCTATCGCTGAACTGCTGTTCATTTTAGAAAACCCAGAACGTTTGATGGAAGTCATTCGTGAAGAGCTTCTGGTTATCAAAGAGCAGTATAACGATGCCCGCCGGACTGAACTGACTGAGAATTCAGCAGATATCAATATTGAAGACCTGATTAATCAGGAAGATGTGGTTGTCACGCTGTCCCATCAGGGCTATGTCAAATATCAGCCACTGTCCGATTACGAAGCTCAGCGTCGGGGCGGCAAGGGCAAATCAGCCGCACGGACCAAAGAAGAAGATTTCATTGAGCGTTTACTGGTAGCCAATACCCACGACACTATCCTCTGCTTCTCAAATAAGGGCAAGCTGTATTGGATGAAGGTATATCAGTTGCCGGAAGCGAGCCGTGGTGCCCGTGGTCGCCCAATTGTTAACCTTCTGCCATTGGATCAGAGCGAACGTATTACCGCCATTTTGCCTGTGCGTGAATATGAAGATGGGCTGAATATCTTCATGGCAACCGCCAGTGGGATTGTGAAGAAAACCAAACTCAGCGAATTCAGTCGTCCACGCAGTGCCGGTATCATCGCCGTCAACCTGAATGAAGGGGATGAGTTAATCGGTGTTGACCTGACTGATGGCAGCAATGAAGTCATGCTGTTCTCTGCACAGGGTAAAGTCGTTCGTTTCCTCGAAGAAGAGGAAGATACGCTGGAAGATGGCACTGTTCGCGTAAAAGGTGTGCGTGCAATGGGCCGCACCGCAACTGGGGTTCGTGGTATCAAACTCGGTGAAGGCGATAAAGTGGTTTCCTTGATCATTCCTCGTGGGGAAGGAGAAATCCTGACCGTCACTGAGAATGGTTATGGTAAGCGTACTGCCGAAAACGAATATCCGACAAAATCCCGCGCGACCCAAGGGGTCATTTCCATCAAAGTCAGCGAACGTAATGGCAATGTGATCGGTGCCATTCAGGTAGAACCGACTGATCAAATCATGATGATTACTAACGCAGGAACATTGGTACGAACCCGCGTTTCTGAGGTCAGTGTTGTTGGCCGTAATACGCAAGGTGTTACCCTGATCCGCACAACCGAAAATGAAAAAGTGGTTGGCTTGCAGCGCGTGGCTGAACCAGATGATGAAGATGAAGATGACACTGTAGCGGCACCTTCTGATGAAGAAGTATAGTCAACCTTCAAAATAGTCAGACTATAAATAGTAAGATGAGGTATTAATATGGTTTGCTTATCTTACTCTGATGTCACTGCATAAATAACCAGCAATGAAGCAGGCAGTTAAATGCCTGCTTTTTTTGTTCAATTTTTTGACAAAGAATTAGCCAGAAGCAAATGCTGCTTTGTATTCCCTGCTACACTAGTATATGCTGTAAGCAGTTATTATTAATCATATATTTCATCAGGCGATCTTTTGAGATATCTATCTTCTTTTCGGACGTCATTAAAGATATCACGTTATCTTTTTCGGGTGCTTGGTTTTATGCTATGGGCGCTCGGTGCCTTATTAACCAGTTTTTATTTAACCAATCTTTTTAATGCACTCAAATCAGATATTCGTCAAGAATATAATACCAACTACGATATAGCCTTTTCTCATATACGACATATCGCGAATATCCTGCGAGACATTCAATTTATGGCGGAAAAACGTTTATCACAGGAGAATGATAAAAAACAAACAATTTTACCGCATAATAACGACATTCTCTCGTACATTCCTCTGAATGAGAATTCCGATTGTGAACTATTACGTAAAACGGCAAATAATAATTTATACGCATTAGATCAATTGATTGCATTTTGGCGAGACCATATTGCCGCTATACGTAGCGTAAATCAGGCATTTTTCATTGGAGTACAAAGTAAATGTATGGTGAGTTTTTTCCCTCATCACAACATCACAGAGCCTGAAGCACTAAAAAAAATGATCGACGAGAACACCCGTAGGTTGATCAGCATGAGAAAGCAAAACAATGAACGAACGCTGTTCTGGATCCAGCCTAATCCCAAAGCAGATGGCGGTAATCTTTATGTTTTTTCGCCGATTTATATTAATGGGCACATGACTGGGATCATCGGCATCGAAAAAACGATCAGGCTGGACTCTTTTTTGCAAAGAAGAGATTGGCCTATCACCGTCATGATGTTAAACGAATCAAACCAACCCGAATTGCAATTTTCGATAAAAACGAATAATAAACCCCGCTTTATCAATCCCAACTCGCAGTCGATGTATTTTGGTTACGATGAAAGCCTTACCAGCTTGGTATTAATGCGGAATTTATCACCCTCTTCATTACGCATTATCTATTCGATACCGCTAAAACATATTTACGATGAACTAAAAGTCAGCGTCATCAATAGTATCATTTTGAATATTATTTCCGCGATCGCGATTATCTTTTTTGTTTGGCTGTTTGAACGTAAAATGTTTTCTCCCGCAGAAGAAAACGCCATCCGCCTTGAAGAGCATGAACAGTTTAACCATAAAATTGTCGCCTCTGCCCCTGTAGGGATCAGTATTTTAAGGGTCAGTGATGGCATTAACATTCTGAGTAATGAGTTAGCACATAATTATACTCGAATGTTGACGTATGAAGATCAAAAACGCATTGTCGATATCATTTGCGATAAAACCAGCAGCTATATTGATGTTGTCACCAGCAACAATAATCACCTGCAAATTAGTTTCGTGCACTCACGTTATCGTAATGAAGAAGTCGCAATTTGTGTCCTGATCGATGTCAGCACCCGAGTAAAAATGGAAAAATCATTGCAGAAAATGGCTTCAGCGGCAGAACAAGCCAATCAGGCAAAATCGATGTTCCTTGCCACCGTCAGCCATGAATTAAGAACACCACTCTATGGCATTATTGGTAACCTAGAGCTGGTACAATCTCATATATTGCCATCAGAATCGGCGCGCTTGCTGGCAACAATGAATAATTCATCATTACTATTACTGAAAATTATCAGTGATATCCTTGATTTCTCGAAGATAGAATCCAAGCAATTGAAAATTGACCCCAAGGATTTCAGTTGCAAAGAGATACTATCGCATGTGATTTCAAACTATCTTCCCTTAGTGGTTAAAAAAGGTTTGGGCTTATACTGTTATATTGAGCCAAATGTTCCTGATATCATCCGTAGTGATCCTGTCAGATTACAACAAATCATCTCTAATTTACTGAATAATGCGATCAAATTCACGGCATCGGGTTGCGTTGTCATTGAAGTATCCTCAAGGCATGATTACCTGTATATCAGCATTAAAGATACCGGGCTTGGGATCGACGATAAATTACAATTTCAATTATTTGAACCCTTCTTCCAAATCAGTGCCAATAAAGAAAGCGCCTCACAAGGTACAGGATTGGGATTGGCTATTTGTGAAAAACTGATCAATTTAATGGACGGTGATATCGAATTCGTCTCACAAAAATATGTTGGCAGTATCTTCTCTATTCGTCTTCCCTTATATGGCGCAAAATATCATGCCAAACCGTTATCCAATCGGCGGACAAAAAAGAGGCTTTTGTTAGACATTTGCAATGATTTTATGGAAAAATATTTACAAAATTTTCTCACGCAGAAATATTTCCAAGTCGCTCTCTATAACGAAAATAACGAAAATAACGAAAATAAAATAGATGGCACGGAAATACTTATTAGCGATAAAGCTAATAAAACCAATGTTTCTGCATATTATTTTATAGAAATATCAGAGAAGCATACTGGCCCGCCAGCACAAATTCGAGAGAATCATTGGCTATATAACACTTATGAACTGAGTGAGTTAGACAGTATGCTGGATAATCTTCTGGCAGAACAGACTTTATTTTTACCCGCCATTTCTGAATCAACCACCCCTATTGCAACTAAAACGATACAAGCGGATATTCGCCTTAACACCATTAAAGTATTGGTTGTTGATGACCACCCAATTAATCAAAACTTGCTGGTCGATCAATTAAATTCAATCGGATTCAATACATCAATGGCTAATGATGGTATTGATGCCATTGAATATCTGAAAAATAACCCAACAGATATTATTCTGACGGATGTCAATATGCCAAATATGGATGGATATGAACTTTCCCAATATTTGAGGAATAAAGGTTATACCAAACCCATTATTGGCATTACTGCCAATGCCTTGGCAGAAGAAAAACAACGTTGTGCTAATGTGGGAATGAATGACTGCCTGTCAAAACCTGTATCACTGGCTATTTTAAAAGAAACATTAATTAAATACAGTGATATTTAAACCCATATACTATTGGGCGTTCATCAGATGATGGAAGATTGGATGATGGAAGATTGGATGATGGAAAATCGGTAACCACTGCCACCGACTTTCCATTAAAAAAGATAATACATTGGTTATTTACCAATATTTTTATCGATAGTGACAGAAGATAAATAATTAAGCAATGCGATATCGTTATCGACACCCAGTTTTAACATTGCTGATTTCTTCTGACTACTGATCGTCTTAATACTGCGATTAAGTTTTTTGGCAATATCAGTAACCAGCAGGCCATCAGCAAATAAACGCAGGACTTCGCTCTCTTTAGGCGATAAACGTTTATCTCCGTATCCATTAGCATTGACTTTTTCAAGTAACTTAGAAACACTTTCAGGCGTAAATTGTTTTCCCTTCTGCAAAGCAGCAAGTGCTTTAGGTAAATCTGTTGGTGCTCCTTGCTTTAACACTATTCCCTCAATATCAAGCTCAAGTATCGCGCTTAAAATAGCCGGATTATTGTTCATTGTCAGGACAATGACAGCTAAAGTGGGGTAATGACGTTTAATATATTTTATCAGGGTGATGCCATCACCATATTTATCCCCAGGCATTGACAAATCGGTTATAAGAACATCTGCTTCTATATGTGGCAAACTATTAATGAGCGTAGTTGAATTTTCAAACTCACCGACCACATTAATCCACTCGATTTGTTCAAGTGATTTACGGATGCCAAACAAAACAATGGGATGGTCATCGGCAATAATGACATTAAGGTTATTCATATTATTGGTTACCTTGCTGCAACAGCTTTGTGACAAAGGAATCAATGAGGCTGATGCTATTTTTAATTTCTACTTCATTATTGTCTGCTATGTGTTTTTCCAACGCCTCACATGATGACCGAAGAAAGTTTAAATCCAACATAGCAAACGCACCCTTAAGGCGGTGTACCGTTTGCGAAAGTGATATCAAATCATGTCGTTCTACATCAGTATACAGTCTAGTAATATCCATAGGTACTGTCTCTATAAACAATTGCCTGTAGTCACTGGCTGCCAACTGAGTTTGATAGTTTTTGAGAATATCGCCAATGTTACTGTCAATATTTTCAAGTAAATCAACACCTTTAACTCGATCACATGCTGGTTTAAAGATTGCAGAATTTTCTTTGGGTTCGCCTAAACTGAAATTTTCTTCGATTAGAAACGATATTGCATTGATAATATCATCAACAAGATTGTAATTGCACTGAACCAATCCCGCTTTCAGTTGCTTAAATCCAGTTAAACTCCCCACTAATAATATAGTTGGTTTTTCCCCTTCGTGCTGTTTTTCCTCTTTGTACAGCCTGTCCGTCAGTATAATATCGTATTCTTCCGGAAGGTTCTCTTTCCTTTTATCGAAGTATGCTGCTCCATAATGATTGAGATAAGTATGGATGATTTTGCTGATCTCAGGGTTATTAATATCAATTAAAGCCGTGATCCCTTCCAAAAGCAGGGGCGTTTCACTATTATCATCATCATGCTGCGACAATGGAAGATTGATCACATAATGGGTTCCCAACCCCAACTTACTCTTAATATCAAGGCTCCCCCCCATTCTTTTGCACAACTGACTGCATAAATAAAAATTCATGCCAGAATTGGTGGAGTGCTTATCTTCTACTGTTTTGTTCAAGAAAGGATAATGTAAGCTGGTTAAATCCTTCTCACTTAAACCCGCCCCACTATCCATCAACTCAATCTGAATATGATTGTTATATTTACCTGATCTGTTAACAATCAACGATATTTTGCCATAACTGGTCATTGCCATTGCATAATTGAATAGTAATGTGACAATTTTACTTAGTGCTATATCATCCCCAATAAATAAAGATTCACGAGAAATATTAAAATGATAATAAACTCTCAAACCTTTGGCGTTCAATATCGGCAAAGAGGCTTTCAGAATATCTTCCAACCGTGAAGATAGCGAAAATATCTCATTTTTCGGCTGCCAATCACCCAGCTCCACCTCATTAAGTAATGAAACATTGCCAACCCATTCGGTGATATATTCCGTTTTAGCTAATAATTTAGCCAATAACTTTTGCTCATTTTCATCTTGTGATGACTGCTTCAATTGATTGGCAAGATCATTAATTTTATTAATGGGGTGTTTTATTTCATTGTTAATATTTGAAAGCATAGAGCGCCTGATCTGAATGCTTTTATCATATTCCCGATGAGCGAATTGTAAGCGTTTATTTGCCATGACTTCCTGATCTTTGTCTTGCAGCAAAAATAGGTAACTCTCTGGCAATAAGCTATTGTTATACATTTTTACTTCATAAATCGCCTCATCAATGGATGTCTGAATCACACCATGATGTTGTTGCGCCATCGTCATCACTTTATTCAAATCCAGATGAGGCAGCAATTGCTCTGCAATGTTATTGCTCAGTATTATCTGATTTGAGTCAAAATCATAGACCACAATCCCAATAGGAATATTGGAGATAATATCATTATTTAGAACATCCTTAATTTTCAGCTCATGATCCATAGCCGCATTTGGTGCAATGTATCGCCTGCGAATATAAAACAACCCGCTAAGAGAAAACAGAAAGAAAAGCAATATTGAAAGCAAAAGCCAGACATTCCTGGATAACAAATCGACAATCAGTGTCTTTAATGGCACCTGATAAACCAATTTATACGGCATAATATTAAGAGGCTGAGAAAATTCCAACCAAAAGCCGTTTAATGAAACCCCAACTTTATCGGGAATTTCCGGCTCGTGTAAGTTGATCGCATTCAGGCGAAAGTTTGCTGGTGATATATCAACTGGCAACAGGTTATTAATGGGCAAATCAAAAGCAATAATGGTGGTCAATTGCCCTGCTGCATTAAATGCAGCTTTATAGGTATAGAAATAAGTATGTTCACCACGCAACACATTGATGGGAGAAATGCTCTCTTTCTCCTCCAATGCGGAAGATTGATCCAACATCTCAGTACGTCTGGTTTCAGGGGTCAGGGTCAGATAGCTCTCTTTAAACCTGATTTCTGGTTTTAGCAGCGGATGAGTCGTTATCAATAATAAATTATTATCCTGCCCATTGAGATAATACATCGACAAGTATTCATTATGCGCTCCCCAGAGAATATTCAGATAGCCAGACAGGTATTGGGCAAGCTGAATACTCGAATTGTTATATTGACCAAAAATAATTGCATCAACGGACTGATAGCGGTTTTCTAGCCAGTAGACATCAGGACGCAATTTAAACAATGGTATATTCTCCTGGGAGGAGATTGGCAGAGTATTTGACTGTTCAAAGATATGATTTGCATGGTAACGATAATCTTTAATCTGCAATCTCATCTTAGCGGTGACGCTACTGATAGCATATTTTTTCTCCATCAACCAAATATCAAAATAGTTATACCCGAATAAAAAGAGAGACGTAAAAAGCAAAGTCACAAATAACGCATAAAAACGAGGAATAGCGGAGGGCTTGATAGGTGGTTGTTTATACATTCTTTGGATGGTTGCCTTTAGTATGAATATATTTTGGTCAATGCAACATCAACCTGTCAATAAATAAGCCTGCGTGCTGTGCTTAATATTAGCAGGTTAGCAAATAAAAAGGCCATTGCAGATCGAAGATTAAGCAAACAGTAAAAAAACACCCTTTTTTTTCTTTAAGGGGCTAGACACATTAAAATGATATAGGCATAATCTCGCGCCATGGAAGGATGGCCGAGCGGTCGAAGGCAGCGGTCTTGAAAACCGCCGATGGGAAACCATCCTAGAGTTCGAATCTCTATCCTTCCGCCATATTTCGCCGGCTTAGCTCAGTTGGTAGAGCAACTGACTTGTAATCAGTAGGTCACCAGTTCGACTCCGGTAGCCGGCACCATATAAGAACCCGTTATTTCCCGTAACCATTCGGTGAGATAGCGGGTTTTTACTTTATATATCCTACAAAATTCCCGCGTCTATTCCCCTCTCCAAACGACAACGTTATTTGATACACGAATAAATTATGTTACTCCACAAAGCAGTTTCTGATTATTTTTTAACTTAATATGCTTCTGCTCTCTTGGTTATTCATGTATTTTCCTGTTACAAATGGAAACTTATTGGGTTCAGGCAGGTCACCTGAAAGAGTGTAATTATTTATTTACACTCTATGTATCATAGATTTGACAGATATAAATCGATCATTTAACCTGCTGGTCTTATAACTCTTTCTCACCCATTCAGACATGAGGATCGCGTGAAAAATCGCACTATTGGCAGTATTTTTATCGTTGCCGGAACAACGATTGGAGCAGGGATGTTGGCCATGCCATTGGCAACGGCAGGTGTGGGATTTGGGACGACATTTGTTATGCTGGTCTCCCTGTGGGCTTTGATGAGTTATACCGCACTCCTGCTCGTGGAAGTGTACCAACATAACCAGTTTGATTCCGGGTTAGGCACTATCGCAAAACGTTACCTTGGGTTTGGCGGGCAGGTGCTAACGGGCTTCAGTATGCTTTTCCTCATGTATGCCCTGACAACGGCCTATATTAGTGGCGCGGGAGAGTTGCTGGCAACGTCCCTCTCTTCTTGGTTGGATAAACCGGTTTCTGTCTCTGTCGGGATCGGCGTTTTTACCCTTATTGCCGGTGGGGTAGTCTGTATTGGAACGCAATCTGTCGATTTAATTAACCGCCTGCTGTTTACCGCTAAAATCGTTTTTCTGGTGATTGTCCTCGGCGTCATGTGGATGCATGTTGATAAAATCAACTTGATCTCCATGCCGCTTGAGCAAGGGTTAGTGCTGTCGGCCATCCCCGTGATCTTTACTTCATTCGGATTTCATGGGAGTGTGCCAAGCATTGTTGCCTACATGGGCGGAGATACCAACAAGCTACGGAAAATCTTTGTCATCGGTAGTGCTATTCCACTGTTTGCTTACATCCTGTGGCAATTGGTGACGCTTGGGGCGCTTTCTTCACATACATTTGTCGGTATTCTTGCCCAACAATCTGGCCTGAATGGACTATTGCAGGCAGTCAGGGAAGTGGTTGCTTCACCTAAGGTTGAGCTTGCCGTTCATCTGTTTGCCGATCTGGCGCTAGCGACCTCATTCCTCGGTGTGTCTTTGGGGTTATTTGATTACCTTGCTGACCTTTTTAAACGCCGCAATAATGTCAAAGGGCGTTTGCAAACCGGGTTGATGACGTTTGTTCCCCCTTTGCTGTGTGCACTGTATTACCCTAATTTTGTTATGGCATTAACCTTTGCAGCGGTTGCGCTCTCCATTCTTGCGCTGTTATTGCCTTGCCTGCTGGTTTGGCGCAGCCGTGAAGAAAATCAGGCAGGTTATCGTGTCAAAGGGGGTAAGCCCGCGTTAGTCTTTGTTTTCCTGTGTGGGCTGTCCGTTATTGCCATTCAATTCAGCATTGTGACAGGCATGCTGCCAAACGTGGGATAAGTTTATCCTGTCGAAGGTTATTCGCATCAATCATGCGGATAACCTTGACACATTTTTTCTTTTAATTAAAAGCTCAAACCCGCACCGACATAAAAACCATCAGAAATCTTATTACTGCGGTTACCATGACTACCCCGTATGTCAATCACACGGTAACCCACATCAACACTCAGGGGTTTGAAAAGCGTATAACGCGCCCCTCCTGCTGCCTCAGTATAAGAATCCATTCCTGACGTTAAGCCTGATGGTGAACCGTAGGCTTCGCCATACAGAGATAAAGAAGAGGTCACCGCCCAACTCAGGCCGGCACCAACAGCTAATGCCGCACCATCTTTCCCATCTTTGGGCGATAAATAAAGCCCTTTTGCGCCAACGTTTACTGCCAATGGCCCAAATGGCAGGCCGAAGCCCAAACCTAAACTACCAAGCTGGCCATTATGATCACTCCGGGTCCAATTCCCCGTCAGCGACAGGCCGGCACCTTTATCACCCATTCCCACGGATGTGCTTGTGTTGTGCTTTCCTATTTGTGCATCTACAGAGAGCGCATTTGCTGAACCCGTTATCAAAAGTAAACCTGCGGCACCAATAGCAATCAAGCCTTTCATAATCTTGTCCTGTTAATTAGTCAATGCCCATATGAACTGACACATTGTACTTTAATCAACGTGACGACATAGATGCCGAAAGCAATGAAACGTTTAGATTTATAAAGATAAGTAAATATCGTGACTATTCATTGTCATGACTATTTATCACCCTAACGATTCATCCCCACGGCTTATCGCCATGATCCATCGCTTAACTTGCTGACGCGAAACCTTTATTCCACCATTTTTCAGTTGGACAGGTAACAAATAGCAGGCGACAGGCCGCTGGAAAGCAGCAATTTTATCTGCAAGCCAATCAATCAGCGTTCCTGCCAGCGCAGGGTATTGGGTTTCAATCACAGCGACTGGCCGGTGGCCGAATTCAATATCAGGAATGGGTACAACAAAACTCTGTTCAATTTGTGGATGTTGATTAATGATCCGCTCAATGTCTTCTGGCTGGATACCCTCCCCGCCACTGAAAAACTGGTTGTCCAGACGCCCTAAGATCCGCCATTCTCCCTGTTCGAATACACCCCGATCCCGCGTCGGAAACCAGCCCGCATTATCAACCAGTGGTTTCAATTCCCCGTTAAACCAATAACCACTCGCGATACTGTCAGCGCGGATCTGAATTTCCTCATCCACTAAGCGAAGGGATTTCCCGGGCAGCGGATTACCCACACCTGACAGGCCATCAGCCCGTTTTACGCAAACCGTTGATGCCGTTTCTGTCAGCCCGTAACCACACCAACAACGGATCCCCAACGCCTCGGCGCGTTGGGTCAATGATGCCGGTATCATGGCACCGCCCAACAGCACTTCTTTTAACGTTAATGGATATTCACGGGGTTGTTCCAGCAACCGCCAGAGTTGAGTAGGCACCAGTGATGCGTGGGTACAGCCAGATAGCGCACGATCCAGTGGATGTAAATCCCGCAGCACCAAGGTTGCCCCTGTTTGCAGCCAGCGCCAAAGTATTCCTTGGCCTGAAACATGAAACAAAGGCAGGGACAGCAACCAGCTATCATCAGGCTGGAAATCCATGCGGGACAGAATCCCCTGTGCGCTGGCAAGGTGAGCGCCAATGGAATGTACCGCCGCTTTGGGCAGTCCAGAAGAGCCGGAAGTCAGGATCATGCTGGCGGGACGCCGGCTTTCCCACAATGCCAGTGGATGACTTTTTATCCATGAGGCGGGTTTTTCTGGAAACTTTAGTTGCCAGTTAAGGGCGTTAACGTGGATAACAGGCGAAGGTGAATCCGTAAAATCCACACCGTAATCCATATTAAGCTGCGGCAGCAGATCCATCAGGAGCGGGTCAGGTAATTGAGGATTAAGGAGCAACGCCCTTGCGCCACATCGCAGGACAGCGAGATAACACAACAGAAGTTCCGCGCTGTTCTTACCCCTGAGGAGTACACCACGACCTTCCACTACCCCTTGTTGGTGGAAATCGGCCGCAATGGTATCGATTCTTTGCGTTAACTGATGCCAGCCCAGTTGTTCATCATCTAACTGAATGGCCGGTTTCTCAGGCAAGACCGTGCTCCAGTGCTGCCACGGCCATTGAGTCCATGCTGTTTCTGTCTGTCCTGTTGCGTTCACGTCCATTACTGACATTCACAACTCCATACCATTGCCAGCTTATCAAGCGTGACACACGGAATGTCACTGTTCGGCCAACAACGGATGAGTTGTGACTGTATAAGATCCAACGTATCCAAACCCGGGAGTGAGTCCGGTGTGAGCCATTGGGCGAGACGGGCCAATTGTGTCAGGCCAAAGCTACTCTCAATGCTGGCGCTAATCACGGCCTCCATTCCCAACTGATGAGTTTCGGTAATTAACCGGCGGCAACGCTCAATGCTGCCTACCAAGGTCGGTTTAATGATGATGGCCGACACCCCCTCCTGTGCTTGCGGCGTAAAATCGGCTTCGCGTACACTTTCATCCCAAGCAATGGCGATCCCCGTCTCACGGGCAAATGCCAGAGATTCCGCCCGGGTTTTACAAGGCTCTTCAATGAAAGCAATTCTGTGCCGATAATCGGGATTAACGTATTTCGCGAAACCTTCTGCTTTTGCGCGCGTCCAACTGCGGTTAGCATCCAACCGCAACCGGAGGTCAGGCACCGCTTCAAGCATAACATTCACCACCATGCCATCCCGCACCGCTTCATACAGCCCGACTTTTACTTTTGCCATCTTCTGGCCTGCCATATTGCCCAAACGCAGGATCACCTCATCGGGATCGCCGGTGCATAATGGTGCCTTACGATAATTGGCGGTTTCAGGCAATTCTCCGTGCAATTCAGCCAGTGCACAGCTTAGGCCAAACACCACAGAAGGAAGATCGCTCTCTTCTGGCTGGGTGCCCGAACACCATTGTTGCAGCCATGCCACCGCCGAGTCCTGAGCTTGTTCAAGCGTTTCATGGCTAAATTCGGGCAATGGGGAAATTTCTCCCCAACCTTCTCGCCCATTTTCCTGCAAATTTTCCTGCAAATGGACTAAAAACCCGTCACGGGTTTTCAGGCGCTGATAACGCAGGACAACACCTGCCTCCATGGGCAGGCTGAACGGGTATAAAGTCGCTTTACGCATCATGATGGGTTTACGGATTACGCTTGAATTGACTGAAATCAGGCTGGCGCTTTTCATTGAACGCATTGCGGCCTTCCTGCCCTTCTTCGGTCATGTAGAACAGCATGGTGGCATTCCCGGCCAATTCCTGTAAACCCGCCTGACCATCGCAATCTGCGTTCAGTGCCGCTTTCAGGCAGCGTAATGCCATTGGGCTGTTTTCCAGCATTTCACGACACCAGCGTACCGTTTCTTTTTCCAACTCGGCATAAGGCACAACGGTATTCACCAAGCCCATCGCCAGGGCTTCTTCGGCAGGGTATTGGCGACACAGGAACCAAATTTCACGCGCTTTTTTCTGCCCGACGATCCGCGCCATGTACGATGCCCCCCAGCCGCCATCAAAGGAGCCGACTCTGGGGCCTGTCTGACCGAAAATGGCGTTATCCGCTGCAATCGTCAAATCACACATCAAATGCAGGACATGCCCGCCGCCGATGGCATATCCCGCCACCATGGCAACCACCGGTTTTGGACAAGTCCGGATCTGCCGCTGAAAATCCAGTACATTCAGGTGATGTACTCCGCTGTCATCCTGATAACCACCGTAATCACCACGAATTTTTTGGTCACCTCCGGCACAGAATGCTTTTTCACCCATGCCTGTCAGAATAATCGTCCCGATGGCGTCGTCATAACGGGCATCTGCCAGCGCCTGAATCATCTCTTTAATCGTCAGGGGACGGAACGCATTACGTACCTGTGGGCGATTAATCGTAATCCTGGCAATACCGTCTGCGGATTTATGGTAGAGAATATCTTCAAACGCTTGGGAATAATTTTGCCATTCAATCGGGGCATACAATGTTTCTTCGCTTGGGTAACGCATAACTGTATTTCCTTAACCAAAAAGTGATAAAAAATGGTTCACTGCGCTCGAAAAAGCGACAGGATCACCATAGTGAGCATTATGTCCAACTTGAGGAATGGTGTTTAATGGCAGTGTATATCGCTGCGCTATGTGTTGGAATTTACGATCATTTTCCCCACACAGATAGGAGAAGGGAATGGATAGTTGCTGTAAAGCAGGAACCAGCCAAGGTTGGTGGCCTAAAGAGGTCTTTTCCAGCATATCCGCAATACCATTGCCGCTGTTTTGGCTGCGCAGGTGAATAAATTGCTCACGCTGTGCTGCCGTGAGATCAGCAAATACCGGTTGTTGATACCAATCGGCCAAGACTGACCTCATCGGCTCCCGGCGAAAACGCTGCGCCCAGTGCTGATCATGCTGCAATCGCCTGTCACGCTCACGGCGGGAAAACAGCCCCGGATTTCCCCCTTCCACCAGCAACCCTTGCAAGGCACTATTTTTACTATAATCCGGTTTACCATAATCCGGTTTGCCATAGATCGCGTGGTACATGGCAATTCGGCCGCCCAATGAGTAGCCAATCAACCAATAATCCCTGATTTGATATTCGGACAGCGTTGCATTCAGCAACGCACTCATCTGCGCAAAACCACCGGTTAAGTTCACATTGGCAGAACGCCCGTGCCCCGGTAAATCAACCACCAGTGAAGGATGTTGATGACACGCAGCCACCGCAGGCAACCAATCATCCCCGGTTCCCAATAGCCCGTGTAACCACACTAACCATCTGCCCTGATGGTGTGAATGAAACGTTTGACAGTACAATTTCACAGGGCAGCCACCTGTTTCAGTAACCCTTGCAGGCATACCGCGCCTTCATTGCCTGTAACGTTTAGCTCAATCAATGTGGCCTGTTTACGCTGCCATGCCCGTTGGGCGCACTGTGTTAATTCCGGCCAACTTTGTGGTGCCGCATAGTTCAGGCCGAACATGGCAGCCGCATGATCAAAATTGACATCTTGCGGCATACAGTAGAAACGCTGACGTTCTTCCGGCGGCGTGGGTAACAGGGAAAAAATCTGCCCGCCATTATTATTCACTATGATCAATAACATGGGATTAGAAAGGTTGCGTAATAACGCTAAGCTATTCAGATCATAGAGCGCGGAAATATCCCCGATAATCGCCAGCGTCGGTTGATGGGTTGCCCGCTGTACACCGGCGGCGGTCGCGATTAACCCATCGATGCCACTGGCACCCCGGTTGCTGTAAACCGGATACCCCGCCGGAAGCTGCCCCAAGGCATCAATCAGGCGCACAATCAGGCTATTGCCGACAAACAACTGCCCCTGCTCTGGCAATAAGTGATGCAGTTGATGCGCCACCGCTGCCTCGCTGAATTCGCCTGCCAACGCGGTTTCAACACAGTTAAACGCGCTTTTTGACCATGCCTGTAATTCATCTGCCCACGGCGCCCGTGAACAGGCAGGGTGCTCCCGTAACCAGTCAGCCACCGGGCAAGTGAATTTGCGTCCTCGATGGTTTGCCGGATCAAGCCGGCCGGCGATGGGATCAACAATCCAATACTGTTCAGGCTGGCATTCGGCCTGCCATTGCAATAACCGTTTGCCGGTCAGGCCAGCACCAAATTGGATCACCAATTGCGCTTGCGCCAAGATCTCTTGGGGGCGGGGATGATCCAGCCATAAATCTGCATGCGGCAAAGGTTGCCCCGTTTGGGACAGCACATCACCAATCAGCGGCCAGCCCATCGTTTTTGCCCATTGAGCAACATATTGCCCTTCTTCGGCACGCATTCTCCCTGCCAGTACAACGCCCTGTTTCTTTTGCCAGATATTCCAGTCAACGGCCTTGATGGTGGCGGATATTTCCGGCTGAACCAGCCACGGTTCATCCCCTTGCCACCACTCTCCCAGTGTTTGCCGCCAATCCTGATGTGCTGTCACTGCATTGCCGTACAAAGGCTCCGCAAACGGGCAATTAATATGCAGGGCACCTTGTTTCAGGTTTGACATTTCATTATCGATAGAAGAAACCAACCAACTGGCCGGAATATCGGTGGTTGGCCGCGGCAATGCTAACGTTCGCGTGGGATGTGAAGCAAAAATACCTGTCTGGCGGATCGCCTGATTCGCACCACAATCCATCAGTTCGGGTGGCCTGTCTGCGGTGAGAAACACCAACCGCTCCCCCGTCAATCCCGCTTCAATCAAAGCAGGATACAAATTAGCCACGGCCGTTCCAGACGTCACAATCACCGCAACAGGCGCTTTGGCCGCTTTTGCCAGCCCCAACGCCAAATGCCCCAGTCCACGTTCATCAAAATGGGTATGACAGTGCAACTTAGGGTGTTCTGCGGCAGCCAATGTCAAGGGAGTCGAACGAGAGCCGGGGGCAATGCAGGCATGACGCAATCCGTGGCGGGTGAGTGCTTCCAATAAAAGTTCCGCCCAACGGCGGTTAAGTGCGCTGTTTGACATATCATGCCCAAAAACGTTTCTTTAAAAATGACGCCAAAGGATAAGCGATAATGATATAAGGCAGTTTTAATCTTAATGCGTGTAAAAACAATTTCCTTATCTTAGTTCAAGGAATTGTCATTTACCCATTAACCCTACTGGTCAATAAGGTTCGCAATCCTGCCGCTTTATTTTCTATTTCCAGCCACTCCTGCCCTGGATCTGACCCTGCAACAATCCCTGCACCGGCGTACAACGCCAACACGTTGTGGTGAATACAGGCACAGCGCAACGAAACCGCAAACTCGCTCTGATCCAGCCCCAAATACCCCGCAGAGCCTGCATACCAATCACGCTTGAAAGGCTCATTGTTTGCCAAAAATTGCCGTGCCGCTTCACGTGGCAGCCCGGCAACCGCAGCCGTTGGCTGTAAACGACGCAGGCAATCACTATCACAAACGTGATTCAGTACGCCACGAATCAGCCTGCGCAGGTGCTGAACTTTTCTCAGGCGGATCACATCAGGCGGGGCAACATCGACTGAAATGACACCGCCTTGCAAACGCTGGCAGATATCGTCAACAACAATGCGATTCTCATGCTGATTTTTTTTATCTTCCAGCAACCACTGCCCCAATTCAGCCGCCCGTTGATCATCTTCGGCATTTGTCACTGTCCCGGCCAGCGCTTCGGTATAAAACTGTAACTTATCCCGGTAGTAAAGCCGCTCTGGGGTCGAAGCAAGAAAGGCGTGATCGGCACTAAACGCCAGCATAAAATGATAACAACCATGATTCACGCTACGGCTGGCGGCCATTAATTGTGCCGTGTGCAATGGTGCATTCAGCGTCAATTCCGTTTTCCGTGCGATGACAACCTTTTCCATTTTGTTTTGGCTAATGGCATTGAGTGCCTGTTCCAACAAACGATGCCATTGACCACATTCAGGCGTATGCTTTGCCCTCAGGACGGCTGTCTGTAACGGCAGCAGAGGTTGACCCGGAAGAAGTTGTTGCAGGAACCGGCGGGCATTTTCGAGATCGGCGTTGCCATCCACATGGATATACAAACGATTTTCCCCACGATGGCGGCGTAATTCTAACCTCGGCAGAAACAGATAGCTTTCCCCGCAAATGACATCTTCATTTTCATGACGGGAAGGATAAAAATTGACTTTATCCCAAGCATTCAGACCCCATAAACGCATTCGTGCTGATTGACGATCTTGCTGTAGAAATGTCTCCGCGTCAGTCACCTTGTTAAACAGGCGAACTTGCCCACAAGCCACTACTTCTTCATGACCTTCTCTGTGTCGCCAGTAAAATTGTGGGTAATGGGGCTGGGCAGATAACCATTCCAACCAATGGGCGTCACTGTCAACCGGTAATGCGAAAGAGAATGATTGAATCCCCGTTTCGCTAACGCTTTCGGTATTAAGAGACTCGCAGATATCAGCGATGATATTGGTCATTTGGTTCACATCTTTCCCCATTAACGATATCGATTAACAGCATGATAAAAAACAGAATTATACGAACCACCAAGAATTATGAAAGCACTTATTATTTATGAGGTTTTTTTAGCCTTTTTGTCAGTGACGGCTTGATGGGGAGTCAAGCGCCATGCTGTTAGGCTCTGTCTTATATTGGCGCCCATTTTTTAATGTAAAACCCATTAGCTTTACATTATTCATTATAAATAGCGTTTCAAAATGATAGGAGTAAACCTTGTCCCCCGCGGCGCGGGGGACAAGGTTACAAACTCTCACTATTATGAATATTTATTTATATTAACGATAAAAATAGCATTTAATTTCGAAATATAGTCACAACACGACAAATAAACCCTATTTTTACACTGAAAAACCCCACCAATTTAACCACACCAATCCATTTCAAATAAAAAATCGCAAATAATCAATATTCCCCCTCGGCAATAAAAAATATTTATACTCAATTTAAATATTTTTTATTGAAACCAGCCACAGCACTAAATATTATTTTTTAACCCGTTAAATTCATAAGGTAATTATCTCAATACCTTGATTTTAAATAAATAAAATCATCACATAATAATAAAATAATCAATGGGTATTATATTTATAAAATACAATACCCATGTAAAACCAAATAATCGCCATTATTTTGAGAAATTTCCCCATTGATATAAATCCACACAGTACGTATTATTCTGCCTCTTCAAAAATGAAGGCTGTAAAAAATCATCTTAATCTAAATTAATTTCAATTCCGTCTGGTCCTGCTATTTGTAAAACCAATAGGCAGTATAAAAAGGGGATAGTGTGTCATATCTTTATTTCCGTCCGATGGGCTTCCATAGATATCGGTATAAACTGTTATCGTTATTTATTTCACTAAGTTGTTTAATCACAACAGAATCTGCCCAGGCAGATTACGATGCGTTAATTCAACAAGCCAGAAAGGGTAATACCACCCCCATGCTCGAATATATTCGTCAGGAAGAGAAACAATATCGTCTTTCTTCCTCGCAAATTGCTGATTGGTTGCAAGTTGCGGGCTGGGCCGGATATGACGATGAGGTCATTTCTCTCTGGCAACGCTATCGCACAATGTCCATCCCCGCCAGAGGGATCTCGGCGGTTGCCAAAGCCTATCGCAACCAACGCCAATGGCCGCAGGCAATCCAGATGTGGCGCACCGCCCTGATTTTGGAGAAACAGAACAGTGACATCAGGACCGGCCTTATCATGACGCTCGCTGATGCCAGACAAGACCAAGAGGCGCGCCGTTTGGCAAAAGAGTTACTGGCCCGCCAACCCAATGCCGCCAATTACCGTTTGATGGCTTATGTTGATCACGCTGCCGGCCGGATATGGCATGCCATGCAAATGCTTTCTATTGCGCATGACCGGTTTCCCGATGATAAAGCAGTCACCCAAGATTACCTGTCCAGCCTCAAGAACAATCGGGTCAATGGCTCTGCATGGCGTCTGGGACAACAACATTCGGCACAATTAACCTCCGGGCAACTGCGCAGGCTGGAAGCCGACGCCGCCGCAGAACTGGTCCGCCTGTCCATGATGCCGAATCATAGCGAAAAAGAGCGGTTTGATATTGCTGACCGGGCACTTGCACGTTACGAACACATCCTTAATCAGTGGCACAATTTGTCTGATGCCCGACAAGATTACCAGCAGGCACGCATTGATCGGCTTGGTGCCCTGCTTTCCCGTCATCGGATGCAACATGTCATTGATGAATATCTCGCCTTGCAACAACAAGCCGAGCAGAAAAAAGGCCAGCCTGTTCCGGAATATGCCCGGAAATGGGCAGCCGCAGCCTACCTGAATCTGCGCCAGCCAGAAAAAGCCCGGGCTATTCTGCGATCCCTGAATTATCCCCATGAAAATCTTTCGGTGCCGGGGAAAACAGCACAATCCAACATCCCGCTTGAGGATGATATTGTCCTTTTCTATGCGGATGTAGAAAGTGAGCATCTGGATGCAGCCCGACAGCTTGCTGACAATATCAAGCAGCGTAGCCCCTATATGCTCAATGTTTTTGGATCGCCCGTTCGTGTGCCTAATGATGACTGGCTACAAGGACAGCAATTTCTGGCGGAGTCTGCGCAACTGCGGGCAGATTTTCCCGCAGCAGAAAAACGCTTTACTCATTTAGCCCGCACCGCGCCCGGCAATCAGAAATTACGCACTGATCTGGCGGCTATCTGGCTGGATCGCGGTTGGCCACGCCGGGCGGAAAGCGAATTAAAGCAGATTGAAGGGCTCGATCCCCGCAATCTGTCGTTGGAAGTCCAGCAAGGCTATACCGGCCTTGCCCTGCAAGAATGGCATCAGGTGGATCTGCTGGCCGATGATGTCATGACCCGCGCACCTGAAGATATGCTCGCTAAACGCTTTAACCGCCTGCGCAATGTACACCATATGTCAGAGCTGCGTATTCAGGTCAATCAAGGCATTAATTCAGATAATCCACAAAGCGGCAAACACAGTTCAGATATTGACGCGGTACTTTATAGCCCTCCCCTTGGTGATAATTGGCGCTTATTTGCCGGCGGCGCTTACAATCGCAGCCAATTTTCCGAAGGCCGGGGCCTGAACCGTGATTTACGTGGCGGTGTGGAATGGCGTTCACGGGATCTTTGGCTGGAAGGTGAAGTTTCTGCGCGGAATTATCGTCATGGCAGCAAAATGGGCATACGGATTGCGGCTTGGTATGACATCAATGACCAGTGGCGTCTGGGTGGCTCCGCTGAACGTCTCGCCCGTCATACGCCCCTGCACGCATTAAGCAACAATATCCATGCTAATGGCGGGGCAATTTATGCACGCTGGCGATCCAGCGAACGCCGTCAATGGGCTGCGCGTTTTACCCCTTCGTTCTTCTCGGATGGCAATCATCGCTTTGAATATGCCGTTGACGGCCTGCAACGCCTATACAGCGCGCCTTATCTCAAACTGGATGCGAAGCTGGAACTGAGTACGGCTCATAATACGCATCAAAATACGCCCTATTTCAATCCCAAAAGCGACTTTACCCTCCTGCCTGAACTGGAAGCAGACCACATCCTATATCGGCATTATCAAACCGTCTGGCGTCAGCAACTGGCGGCAGGCATTGGGCAATATTGGCAACAAGGATACGGCAGTGGCCTGATCACGATGGTGGGATACGGCCAGCGCATTACGTGGAATGATGTTCTTGATGCCGGTGTAAGGCTTACGCTGGATAAACGTCCTTACGACGGTAAACGAGAAAATAATCTGCAAGCGGCTTTTGATTTAATCTATCGGTTCTAAAGGATTTTTTTATGAAATATCACCTTTTTCGTCATTGGTTGATGATCTCGACACTGCTGATTAGCCTGTTTATTCCCCCATTCGCCATGATGGCCTATGCAGAAAAACCCGATTTTGTCCCTCCCGCGCAACGTCCCCTGCCAATGAACGAACGCCCGTGGCCTAAAAACGGGTTTGTGGTTCTGGCTTACCATGATGTTGAAGATGAGGGGGCAGATCAGCGTTTTATGTCTGTCCGTACCAGCGCGTTGAACGATCAATTTGCCTGGTTGCGGGAAAATGGCTACCAGCCGATTACCGTCGATCAAATTCTTACCGCCAATCAGGGCGGGACGCCATTGCCTCCCAAGGCAGTCTTGCTGACTTTCGATGATGGCTATAGCAGTTTTTACCATCGCGTCTTTCCCCTGCTTAAAGCCTATAACTGGCCCGGCATTCTGGCACCGGTTGGGATTTGGGTTGATGTCCCCGCCGGAAAACCGGTTGATTTTGGTGGGTTGATCGTGCCGCGGGAGCGCTTTACGACTTGGGAACAAGTGGCTGAGATGTCACGATCGGGTTTAGTGGAAATAGGTTCTCATACTTATCAACACCATTATGGTGCCATCGCTAACCCACAAGGCAATACAGAGCCGGCCGCAGCCATTCGCATTTACGATCCGAAAACCGGTCAATATGAAAGCGAGCAAGCGTTTCGCCAGCGGATGGAAAAGGACATTGCCACGATTACCCAAAGAATTATCGCGGCCACAGGCAAACAGCCACGGGTTTGGATCTGGCCTTATGGCATCGATAACGGTGTTACGCTGGAAATCGCCAAACGCTATGGCTACAAAATGGCATTGACGCTGGATAATGGGCTGGCAAACGCCAACAGCCTTGATAATGTGCCGCGTATCTTGCTGACTCATAATCCTTCCCTGAAAGAGTTTGCTGAGCAAGTCATTCAGGTACAGAACAAACCGATCTTACGGATTGCCCATATTGATCTGGACTATGTTTACGATCCTGATCCCGTTCAACAGGCCGACAATCTTGACAAACTGGTACAGCGCATTGCCGATCTGCGCGTCAATACCGTTTTCCTGCAAGCCTTTGCTGATCCGCAAGGCGATGGCAATATCCGTGAACTCTATTTCCCCAACCGCTGGCTGCCGATGCGCGCCGATCTATTTAACCGTGTTGCCTGGCAACTGCACAGTCGCCTGAACATTGAAGTGTATGCGTGGATGCCCGTTCTGGCATTTGAACTGGCACCTTCACTCCCGCGGGTGATGAGCGATGACGAAAGTCACAACCAGCGGTTTGTCAACCCGACACAATATCGTCGTTTATCGCCCTATCACCCGGACAATCGCCAGAGAATCAAAGAGATTTATCAGGATTTGGCTTCCCATGCCATTTTTCAGGGTATTTTGTATCACGATGATGCCGTCATGTCCGATTTTGAAGATGCCGGCGCAGATGCCATCAAAGCTTATCAGGCGGCGGGTTTCTCTGCCTCCATTGCAGAAATTCGGCAAGATCCCGAACAATTCGCCCGTTGGACACGTTTCAAAAGCCAATACCTGATTGACTTTACCCACGAATTAACCCAAGAACTCAAGTCCATACGGGGTTATCAGATCAAAACTGCACGCAATATTTTTGCCCTGCCCATTCTGGAACCCGACAGCGAAGCATGGTTTGCCCAAAATCTGGATGATTTTCTCGCTCACTACGATTGGGTCGCGCCAATGGCAATGCCCTTAATGGAAAATGTACCCTCAGCAAAAAGTAATTCGTGGTTATCCCGATTAGTAAAAATCATTGCCCAACGCCCGGAAGCACTGGACAAAACCGTCTTTGAACTCCAGTCCGTGGATTGGCGCAAGCCACTGGATAAAAGAGCGATACCGGGCCATCAATTGGCTGAATGGATGCGTCAATTACAGCTCAATGGTGCACAGAGTTTCGGTTACTACCCGGATGATTTTCTCAATAATCAACCAGAAATGAATGAGATCCGCCCTGTTCTTTCTCCTGAATGGTATCCACTTAATGATTGATCGTATTATTGCTTTTATCGTGCTCTGCCTGGTATTGAGCATTCCTCTTGGCATCGCCGTCGCTTTTACCGGCGAAGTCATGCTGAACTTTGTCTTTTTCTGGCCTTTATTTATGTCAGCCATCTGGATTTCAGGCGGGATCTACTTCTGGCTCTATCGGGAAAGGCATTGGAAAGTGGTTGATAAAGCCGCCCCCCATCTTGAAGGTGAGCCGCTGATTTCAATTTTGATCCCTTGTTACAACGAAGGGCCGAATGTCCGCGAAACCCTGCTGGCCGCCTTAAACCAACGCTATCCCCATGTTGAAGTGATCGCAATCAATGATGGTTCAACTGACAGCACGGCGGATGAACTCAATGCCATGGCGAAACAACACCAAGCCCTGAGGGTGATACACCTGAAACAGAATCAGGGCAAAGCCACGGCGCTTCAAGCCGGTGCGGCAGCGGCAAAAAGTGATTATCTGGTCTGCATTGATGGTGATGCCCTGCTGGATCGCGATGCCGCAGTCTGGCTGGTCAAGCCCATGATTGATCATCCCCGCGTTGGTGCGGTTACCGGCAATCCCCGTGTTCGCACGCGATCCACGTTAGTGGGGCGCGTTCAGGTGGGTGAATTTTCCTCCATCATTGGCCTTATCAAACGAACCCAACGGGTTTATGGCCAAGTCTTTACCGTTTCGGGGGTGGTAGCGGCCTTTAATCGCCGGGCGCTTGCCGATGTCGGTTACTGGAGCAATGACATGATCACAGAAGATATTGACGTGAGCTGGAAACTCCAGTTGCACCATTGGTCGATCTTTTTCGAACCCCGTGCTATCTGCTGGATCCTGATGCCGGAAACCCTGCGGGGGTTATGGAAACAGCGGTTGCGCTGGGCACAGGGTGGTGCCGAGGTGTTCCTGAAAAACCTGCGTCAATTGTGGTCATGGCAATATCGCCGCATGTGGATGTTATTTGCCGAGTTCTGCTGTTCCGTTATCTGGTCATTTACCTTTGCCCTTTCCATCATTTTATTTTTTCTCGGAATGCTCATCACATTACCGGAAAACATTCGTGTCTATACCCTATTCCCCCCCGGATATACGGGATTGGTTCTGGCGGCGACCTGCCTGCTCCAGTTTACCGTCAGCCTGATGATTGAGCGACGCTATGAAAAACACGTTGCCTCATCGCTTTTCTGGGTCATTTGGTATCCTATGGTTTATTGGATGCTAAGCCTGTTTACGACCCTGATTTCTTTTCCCAAAGTGATGCTCAAAGTTCACAGAAAACGTGCCCGCTGGGAAAGCCCGGACAGGGGAATAGAGAGAATCGAATCATGAAAGATCCATTAATTTTTACTGAACAAAAATTATTGCCCCGTTTAATGGATATCCTGTTGACCGTTCTGGCTTGGGTCGGTTTTATCTATTTATTTATCGTGGGATTATTTAACGCTTCTCATCATGGCCCCAGCGCTTTTACTTCGACATTCACGTCAGCATTCACGTCAACATTCACGTCAACATTGACTTCAAAACTGGGATCTCTCGCCCTTTATATTGCCATCGCCATCTTTAATGCACTTTTGCTTATTGGCTGGGCAAAATACAACCAACGTCGATTTAAGATTGAGCGGCGTCGCCACCGACCTGCGTTAACTCACGCGGAGGTGGCACAAAGTTTTATTCTGGAACAAAAATTGTTAGAGGTCTTAAAGCAAAGCAAAGTTTCCAGTATCACTTATGACAATCATGGACATATAATAGGAATCAATAAAGATGTATCAATATAGATCTATCAACATAGAAATGAGAAATAAGAGTCTATTTGTTGATAATGAAATTATACCTTAAAGTTACCAATTAAATTATTGGGTCAGCGACAGCTTTACAACCTATCTCATTCGGTATCATTTTTGCGCAGTCACAATCATCGTGACGGTCGTTATTACAGTCGCCAGAGAAAAAATAATGGCAAAAATACCTTGATGAGATAGGTTCCGGCTAGAACCGATTTTATCAATAACGTTAACACGATTATTTACACTAGACTTTTGACACGATATGAAAGGCCAATACTGGACGAAAAGCAAATACTGGAACTCGTTATGAAAGTGATTGAACGGACTCATCATCTTTGTAAGCGTACTGTTTTTAAACATTGTCTTTCCAGATTATTTCTACGGGTACTGATGACCTTGTGCGTAATCACTGTAATAGGTAATTCAGCCGTCATGGCTGTGCCTGATACCAATGAAAAACTCATGCTTAATCAAAACGTTGTGCGGGTAGTTTCTGGCATTATCAGTTATACCCACTGGCCTATTGCACCGACTGTCCTGCATTTATGTCTGGTTCCCCCCTCCCATTACATTAGCGCCTTAACTCACATTGATATGATTTCTGATCACACAGAACTGCAAATAGAAACGCTGAATTTCAACGTAGAACAGCTCATAGAAAGATGTGATGTCATTTACTATGGTCAAGTTGATCCACAACTTCAACATCAGGTCATTAACCTGAAAGATGCGAAGCCACTGCTGACCATTGCTGAAAATAATCCGAACTGTGAAATTGGCAGCGCATTTTGCCTCAACATTAACAGCACGCAGGCAACATTCAGCCTTAACCTTGATATTCTGACGCGCAGCGGCATACGCGTACACCCGAATGTCCTGCAATTGGCTCGTAAGGTGGAATAATCTGTATGAAGAAACGTTATTCACTGATGCCATCACGCCCGACTTTACGTCAGGCTTTTCACCGTATCCATCTGATTATTACGTTTATCATATTATCCGTCGTCGGCTTATTCTTATCCCTGCTGGCACTGCTTGCCATGCAGAAATATGCCGAAAATAATTTAAAGCTGATCTCCACGACCATTGCCCATACCGCACAGGCCGCCGTGGTCTTTCAGGATAAAACCGCAGCAAACGAAATATTGGAAATGATTGCGGTTCACGATAGTTTTACCGAAGCTAAAATTTTTGATGCTAAACAACAGGTATTAGCCTGCTGGCAGGCCAATCAGGGATCTCGTACCAACAATTTCAAAAAATGGGTCGATCATTGGCTGCTTCCTGAACCGATTACTCTGCCAATTTATCACCATCAGCAGAAAGTCGGCTCAGTCTGGCTCATCGGTAACAGCAACCATATTATCAAGTTTATTTATCAGGCCCTGTTGGTCCTGTTTGCCTGCCTGTTGTTCAGCGCCGTCATTTCACTTTACCTTTCATTGCGTATGCACGATGGCATCGTCAGAGCGTTGCAAAACATTACGGTCGTCGCCCATGATGTGCGGCAGCAACGGACATTCTCACGGCGTGTGCCTTCTGCCCACATTGCTGAATTGCACAAATTAAGCCAGGTTTTCAATCACCTGCTGGAAGAACTGGAAGAGTGGCAACATCATCTGCAAACCGAAAAAGCCGCGTTAACCTGGCAAGCGCAACATGATTCCCTCACCGGTTTACCAAACCGGGCCACTTTTGAGCGTGTTCTTTCAACCGTGATGAACGATAAATTCATGCGTGAAAGTGCCGCAGTATTATTTATTGATGGTAACAGACTGAAATATGTCAACGATATTTATGGACATGCCGCCGGCGATCACGTGCTTGTCACGATAGCCGCCACGCTAAAAAGGAAGGTGAGAAAGACAGATACCGTTGCCCGGCTTGGCGGGGATGAATTCGCTATCCTATTACCCTCTGCCAATCTGGAAGATGCAGAACGCATTGCGAAAAATATCATCCATGCCATGGACACCCCGATCCTTTTGCCCAACGGACAACACCTGCGTATCACACTCAGTATTGGCATTGCCTTATCCAACGGTGAACTCACGGCGGAACAACTGCTCTCGGAAGCAGATGCGGCAATGTATCACATTAAACAACGAGGTGGCGGCTGGTATTCCGCTGATACAACCAAACTAAACTATCTATCAAGGAACCCTCTATGAGCAGAAACCGATACTGTGTATTTATCTGGGTATTTATTGGCACACTCTTTCTCAGTGCCTGCCAGAACAAAGGGGCGTTGACAGCCGCTCAAATCGCCGCACTAAAACAACAAGGATTTCAACAAACCGATGAAGGCTGGCTATTTGGCATATCTGAAAAAGTGTTATTTGGTAATAACCAATTCCGCTTGCGTCCTGAAGGTCAGGCCAAGTTAAAAGAACTCGCCAGTGTTTTATCCAAAGTGGGTATCCACCATGCACGTCTTGATGGCCATACTGACAACTACGGGGAAGTGAGTTACAACAATCAATTATCGTTAAAACGCGCCAACACCGTTGCAGAGGCACTGACACAGGGAGGAATGCAGCGTACTCATCTGACAACCCGTGGATTAGGGCCAAGCCAACCTATCGCCGATAACCGGAGTTCAAAAGGCCGGGCAGAAAACCGCCGGGTTGCCATTGTGATAACGACACCGTAAAAATGGGCCTTATATAACGCCATTTATTACCGTTAACCTTAATATATTGATATCTATAAATAATAATTTTGCCACGGATGGCAAAATTATTTCGTTATTTTGATCATCGCCACTAATTACGAAATTTTTTGATCCGATCTTGCCGTACAGCCATCTCACTATTTCCCGTCGCTAAATTCTTCCTGTAACATAGTCGGGATTGTTTTCTCAAAAAAGAACAACATTTTTTTGTGATCAATAAGTTAATGAAACTTTGCATATTTAGATAACAAGTCTACTGTTAAGTAACGGGCTTTATCAAAAAGGAGAAATGATGAGGCTGAATCTGAAATCATACCGATCCCTGTATCGGATATTTGTGATGTTATTCATCACCCTCATTGCCAGTACAGGATTTATATTCTGGAGATTATTTTCCAATTATCAGGACAATATCCAGCCAGATGTGGAATTAGCACCTGTATTTATTTTACTGTCTCTGCTTACTCTCATCTCTGCGGTGTTTTTTTACCAATACACCAAAATCATCACTCGCCCAGAATATCACCTGAAAAAAGCGATTAAAAATAAGCAATTCATTCCTTACATACAGCCTATTATTTGTAGCAAAAACAATGCAATCATGGGGTGTGAAATTCTGGTTCGCTGGCAACATCCGGCTCATGGGTTATTGACACCCAATAAATTTATCGCCCAAATTGAAAAATCAGATTTGATTATTCCCTTAACGCATCACCTCATCACCCAAGTGCGAGATTATTTTTCACCGATTGCCCATCAATTACCTGCACATTTCCATTTTAATTTCAACATCAGTGCAAGACATTATAAAGATATTCAATTAGTTGATGATTGCCGAAATTTTCTGGGATCATTTCCAAAAGATACGGTTAAACTGATTTTGGAAATGACCGAACGAGAATTATTGTTGCCAGACGATCATACAATGCGTTTATTTAATAAGTTGAATAAATTAGGTGTATTAATTGCTCTGGACGACTTCGGTACGGGTTACTCCAATTATAATTATTTACAAAAATTTAATGTTCACCTAATCAAAATCGGACATAACTTTGTCAGCAAAATGAATACCGATATGATTTCAAAACATATTGTGGAAAATATTGTTGATCTTGCCCAGCGGTTACGGCTGGAAATTGTGGCAGAAGGGGTTGAAGACCAAGAACAGATCAATCAGTTAAAGAATTATTCTGTTAATTATTTACAGGGATATTACTTCGACCGCCCAATGCCGTTGGAAGAATTTGTCAAAAAGTGGTTATGATAAAATTCCGCCCTACGAAAACAGGTAAAGAGATTTAATGGTCGCCAAATCTAACATATTAATAATGATTATTTATATTTGGATTTGGCAAAAAGCATCGACTCAACATTCTCACGTCAATACTGTTACTATAGTGGCATTTTTTGGTGTTTTTCCATCATTATTGCCACGATTGTGTCATATTTTTAGATCTGACCATTTCTGCTCCATATGTTGTGCAATGGTAGCTGCCAATGATTTATCGATTTCCAATTCATTGGCAATCGATTGAAAACGATGGGTTTCGTCATAAATCTCTTCAAGCATATTTTTCAACGGCGTAATGCCGGAAAACCCCGCCTGCCCCGCTAATTGCTCCAACGCGGAAGGAGTAATGACTTTGCCATTACCGTTAAACGAAGTCATATGTTCGTTATAAGGTGACGGCATATAAACCACATCATAAAACGGAGAAAGACGCCAATTGTCCGTATCATCGGCCAAAAAAGCAAAATTTTTAGCATGATCATCCTGATTAACCGTGAGATAGTTGAAAAAAGCACGTTTCACTAATTTTTGTGCTTCTTCTACCCCACACAAATGCCTTGTCACTCTGGCTAAGTCAATATAATCCAGAGAAGGTTCTCTGAATGGTGCATCCAGCAATCCACAAGCTGAAATCATGTGGTAGCGGCCTTGTGCCGAACAATCAAACCGGGCTTGCTGTAACCAGAAACGGCCATTTCCCGCCGCCAATAACTCGAAATCAGGTACTTCAATTCCAACATTTCTCGCCATTTTCATATAAGCATATTCAACAAGACTTTCTGAATGCTGCAAAGAAAACCGATCAGACGTCAATTTAATAATCAATTTTTCCCCAATAGCATCAGCATGGGTTGAAAATAGACCATTGGCACACTTTGTCACATTGAGTTTGGGACGAGCACCACCGGAACCACTGGCATCCATAAGAGAGTTAAGAAAAACAGATCCCATACCTTCAAATTCTTTCACTGCCTCTTTGCCGAGCGTGATAAGATCGATATCTCTCTCATTCGTTGCAGAAAAAGACATGACTGGTTCATAGTAAAGCGCGCCGGAACATCGTTCACCCATATAAGCCAACCGTTTTAAGGCCGTCACCATTTTGGGATTATAGCCATTTGCCCGAAATACACGATCCATTAAATACAGCCCCCAGCCATCGGGTAAACTGTCACCAAAAACCCCATGCAGTCCATAATGAGGCGTTTTTGGGGCTTTTTGTAATGAATTATCTGCCTTAATCAGAAACGGAGAGAGTGATTTCGGATGACTGGCAAGATATGAATCATCATATTGAAAATAAACCCCCTCTTTATTCTCCGCCAATTGCCCAACCAGCATATTGCTGCCATCAGAAAATTTCCTCTTAACATTTAATAGCGTATTAAGCATTTTTCAGTACCTCAGCAATCGTAGTTGGCTCACGCTTACGTTCCTTCGTGAGTTCATGCAGTGGATGTAACTCACCAACCGCTTCCAATAACATAAGAAACTGCCGTAATGAAATATTACCGGTGCGCTCAAATTTCCTGATGGTGCTATACGGCACGCCGGAACGTTTGGCTAAGTCTTCGACGGATGATTTTTGTTGTTTACGTTGCCGTTTGATAAAGTCTTTTAATTCATGCTGTACATCATAGGCGGTGTAGAGAGAAAACATAAGCGTCATTCCTGCTACTATTATGACAATAATTTGATGATTATAACGTAAATTTCCCACAACAATAACCGTTTAAGACAAATAAAAAATCAAATGTAGTTTATTGATTGAGTTAACATTTTCGACTTGCCATAGTCATTTAATACGATTGGCAATTGATGCAGAAATACATAACCGTTATGTTGAAACTCAATCAACGCCTTATTTAAAGGAGAGATAAAAAATGTATCACCACCAAAAAATCCACTGGCGTTCAATTCAAAATAATCCCCAACAAAATCATCAATATGGTTCGCGTCCATTAAATAGACTTTATCTTTGATATAAGAATCTTCGTTAATAATAAAAACATCGTTAGAAAGGTATTGTTTGAAATTGATAAATTTTAATATTTCAGTATCATTCATTCCATTCCTGGCTTCTATTTTTCTCAAAAACTGAAATCGACTTTCTTGTGCAAACCCAACATAATTCAGTAATATCAATTCCCCACCAATAACAGGATGTAATATCAAATCAGCTTTATCCATCGTGTAATTTTTATAGCTTTCCATACTCTTTTTCTTTTTTCCCTTTGCTGTTTTAATATTGATTAACAGTACATAAATTTATTCAATCCTGACACTTTGTTTAAAGGTCGTTTTTGGCTTTATTTAAGCCGATAGAATTCACATTTCCAACGTCATCTTCATCTTAAAGCTGTATCCGTATCTTGAGGACAAAAATCCCCCAACCAGCTTGCATTTAGTTTATAAATTTATATTATATAAAAAAGTAAATTATCAAGGTGAGAATATGGTGATGAAGACGAATAACCCTGTGCAGCAAGCGATTTTGCGGCAAACAATTTCGCAGCAAACAATGCGGGAAGCTGCTGAAGGAGCAGCAGATGTGTTACGGGCGCTTGCCAATGATGACCGTTTACTGTTGATGTGCCAACTGAGTCAGGGAGAGGCTTCTGTCGGACAGCTTGAAGACGCCGTGGGCATCCATCAGCCAACGCTGTCACAGCAATTAGGTGTCATGCGGCGGTTAAATCTGGTGCAGACGCGTCGGGAAGGGAAACAAATTTTCTACCGTATTGAAGACGAACGCATTCTGACACTGCTTCATACTCTTTATACCTTGTATTGCCCGAAGCCGGAAATAACAGGAGATTAGGATGAACATTAATTTTGCCCAGTTCACACCGGGAATGAGCTTTGGTGGAGGGATATTGATTGGTCTGGCCACAATAGCACTGGTGTTATTTTGCGGCCGGATTGCCGGTATCAGCGGTATTCTCGGTGGATTATTGCAACGTAAAACAAATGATCGCTCATGGCGGGTCGCATTTCTGGCAGGCATCATGATTGCTCCTGTGCTCTATAACCTACTGTATCCATTACCGGAAATCATCGTTACAGCATCTTGGCCTGCCATTATTATCGCGGGGCTTTTAGTGGGAATCGGAACACGGCTAGGTTCCGGCTGTACCAGCGGGCATGGCGTATGTGGACTTTCCCGCCTCTCCTTGCGTTCATTAGTCGCCACACTGATCTTTATGGCCGTGGGATTTGTCACTGCAACCATGTTGAGTGACTGATCGTTAATAGGGTGAAAAAAAATGATCGTGATACTTTCTCTTCTGTCTGGTGTCATTTTTGGTTTGGGTTTGATTATCAGTGGCATGGCAAACCCGGCCAAAGTTTTAGGTTTTTTGGATCTGGCTCGTCCGTGGGACCCGTCTTTGGCATTCGTGATGATGGGGGCTATTCTTGTCGGCCTGATCGGTTTCATGTTGGCTAATCGTCGCCAGTACGCACTTTGCGGCACACCGATGATATTGCCTGACCAACGTCAAATTGACTGGCGTTTGATGGGAGGTGCCGCACTTTTTGGACTAGGATGGGGCATTGCCGGCATTTGCCCAGGGCCAGGCTTAGTCCTGCTGGGGGCAGGCCATGCAAAAGGGTTGGCCTTTGTCGTGGCGATGATCATCGGAATGGGGTTGACGGATCGTAGTTGGCGGATCGTAGTTGGTGGATCGTAAAAAGTAACTGACAAACAACCCATCCCCAAATTGTCAGTCTGGGGATGGGCGATTTATTCACAAACGCATGATTAACGAACCAAATGCAAAAAGTGAATGTGCTTTTCGTATTGATCCAAAATATCGTGGATGATCTGTTCTTGAGTCCAGCCCATCAGATCATAATCCTGCCCACCCTCTTTGAGATAAACTTCTGCACGATAATATTTTTGCTCCTCATTTTTATCGTCATCTTCCAAACCGGCAAGGGCAAATGTCGGCTGTATATAACCCCTTAAGCGAACTTGGTAGACAAAGTTTAAGTTGTCACCAAAATCCACTTCCAGATGAATGCGGTCATTCATCTCATCATTGTTCACAACCGTTTTATTTTGTTTCTCCAGTTCGTCAGCCACCATTTCCATTGCCGGTTGGATGATTTCGTGCATAAAACGCTTCACCTGCGAACGCTTGGGATAATAGATAATATTCCGCAATCTCCGCTGCCACGGGATCGGATTGCGGCTGGCAGGAGGCGCGATCGTCGTCATTTGCTGGCTGTCTTTCTTGTAGGCATCAACCCGCAACGCCTTAAACAAGCCATAAATAGCTATCAGCAGGACGATAGAGAAAGGAAGCGCACTGGCAATCGTGACTGTCTGCAAGGCTGACAAACCTCCGGCAATCAATAATGATATGGCAACCACGCCCGTCAGCCCTGCCCAGAAGATCCGTTGCCAAACCGGGGTATGGCTGGCTCCACCGGATGCCAGTGTATCAACCACCATTGCACCTGAATCCGCTGAGGTGACAAAAAACATGATGACCATTATCATCGCAATAAATGAAAGAACGCCAGGAAATGGAAAATGTTCCAGGAAGTTAAATAACGCCAGAGAGACATCCGACTGCACTACGTGCGCCAGTTCTTCCGCCTTGTTATTGGAAATCATGTCAATGGCGCTATTACCGAATGCAGTCATCCACATTAGGGTAAAACCACTCGGTACAAACAAAACGCCCGCCACAAACTCTCTAATTGTCCGGCCACGGGAAACCCTGGCGATAAACATGCCGACAAATGGGGACCATGATAACCACCAGCCCCAATACAGCAATGTCCATCCCCCCAGCCAATGACTGGATTTGGGTTCGTAAGCATAAAGGTTAAAGGTTTTGCTAACAATTTCCGAAAGGTAGCCGCCGGTGTTTTCCACAAAAGATTTCAGCAAGAGCACGGTTGGCCCTAAAACCACAACCAGAACCAACAATAAGAAGGCCAGGCCCAAATTTAATTCAGACAGAATACGGATGCCTTTATCCAGGCCGGAAACAACGGAAAGGGTCGCCAGTGCGGTAATAACAACAATCAATATCACCTGTACAGTTCCATTGATCGGCAAACCAAACAGGTGGTTAAGGCCCGCATTAACCTGAAGAATGCCATACCCCAAAGAGGTGGCAACGCCGAATACCGTACCAATGACAGCGAATATATCCACGGCATGGCCAATCGGCCCATAAATTTTATGACCAATAATCGGATACAACGCAGAACGCAGGGTTAAAGGCAACCCATGCCGATAACTAAAAAATGCCAGAATCAAAGCGACAATGGCATAAATTGCCCAAGCGTGCAGCCCCCAATGGAAGAAAGTTAATTTCATCGCTTGTTTAGCAGCAGCAATGCTTTCAGGTGTTCCTACCGGAGGGGATAAATAATGCATGACAGGTTCAGCCACGCCAAAAAACATAAGCCCGATCCCCATCCCCGCAGAAAAGAGCATGGCAAACCAAGAAAAATAACTGAAATCTGGTTCAGCATGGTCGGGACCCAGTTTTATATTGCCGTATCTGGACAAGCCCAAATAGGTGACTGAAAGTAGAATTAAAGCAACCGTGAGGATATAAAACCAACTGGCATTAACAAAAATATCCTGCTGCAAAGCCTTAAACCATCGATCGGCAAGTTGAGGTTTCAAACCAGCGAATGTCACCAGTGCAATGACTAAAAACGCCGAGAAGAAAAAAACTGGTGGGTTAATGTAAGTTTTAGTCTTTACCTGACCAGTATTATCTTGACTCATAATTATCCTTTAAAATTAGTATACAACGCTATCTTGTATTTGCTCCAATAAGTCATATTTCATAGAGATTTAATCACATTACATACAACCCAAATAAAGGGTTATATTCCCTGAAGACGGTTTGTGCTTATCACTCATGCCGTCCACATCATGGGGAACCTTAACATAAAAATAAAAACAACTGAACTTACTGAGGGATATATAGACTGGCGTAATAATTTGTGGGGAAATTTATATCTATTTTATTAATGAAATAAGTGCTGTATTTTTTATCCATTATTTGCGCCATCATTTTCCGTTGTCTTTTTTCGGTCAATTTATTGCTTGTCAATAAACAACAATAATAATAAAAAAGACCCAGCCAATAATGACTGAGTCTTTAAAATAGCCTATTTAAATGATTATGTTACAAACTGCTGCTTGCCAGTTGGACAATATCAATTAACGGTTGCGGCCAGACACCGAGGATCAACACCAACAACCCCGAGAGCAACACAACAATCCCGCCAGAAGTCAATGCCCAATTGCGTGGTGTATCACGGTTCAGTGTTTTCGGTGCCGGCAGGTACAGGCTCACCATCACACGCAGATAGTAGTAAAGGCCGATGGCACTACCGACAACAACGGCACCCGTTAACCACCACAATCTGGCTTCAACACCTGTCGCGATGACATAGAATTTACCAATAAAGCCAAAGGTTAATGGTATTCCCGCCAGTGACAGCATCATGATAGTCATCACGGCTGACAGAATCGGTTTATGCCAGAACAGGCCGCGATATGAGAACAGTGAATCCGCATCCGGGCCTCGGTATGGGCTGGACATCAGGCTGACCACACCAAATGCCCCGATGCTGGCAAGCAAATAACCAACCAGATAAATACCCGCCGTCTCTTCGGCCAGGGTATGATCTTTGATGGCAACCAATACCACCAGCAAATATCCCAAATGGGCAATGGATGAGTAACCCAACAGTCGTTTGATATTGCTTTGTGTCAATGCCAGCAAGTTACCAAACAGGATAGAGGCAATGGCAATCACCGTCAGCACAATACGTAAGGTTTCGCTTTCGGTGACCGGCGCTTCAATAAATAAGCGCATGACCACCGCGAAGATAGCCACTTTACTTGCCGTTGCCAGAAAGGTTGATACCGGTGCCGGCGCGCCTTGATAAACATCCGGCGTCCACAGTTGGAAAGGCACCAGGGAAAGTTTAAAGCCCAGTCCCACAATCATCATTCCCAAACCCGCCAGCACCAATGGCTCATGCAGCTTACTGTCGCTCAAACTCTTGCCCAGTGATGCGAAAGACAAGTCACCGGATTCTGCATACAGCAGTGCAATACCGAATAGCAGGAATGAAGAGGCAGCCGCGGATAACAGCATATATTTGATACCCGCTTCCAGCGAACGTTTCTGGCGATACGCATAGCCCACTAAACCAAACAGCGGCAAAGTGATCAATTCAATCCCGATAAACAGTGATGCCATGTGGTTGGCAGAAGAGAGCAGGATCCCCCCAACTGCCGCGATCATCACCAACAGATAAAATTCTTCTTTATTATCGGGATAATTTTCCAGCCATGAGTAGGCAAATGTCGTTGTTGCAAGGCTCGCTATCAGCACAAGGGCTGTATAGAACATGGCAAAACGATCGACATGGATCAGTGGCGTGACATCCATTGGCTCCTGCTGTCCGACAAAATAGAGAGAGAACAGCGCCAGGTTTAAACCAATGACCGTCAAGGTGACATTAGTGAAATGATCGCGTCGCCACGCAATGGACAGCATCACAACCACCACCGTCAATCCGACGATCAATAGCGGCAACAGTGCGATCAATTGTTCAGAAGTTATTGTCATGGCGAATTACGGCCTTGTCGTTAAAAGTGAAGCTGAATACCAATTCTGGATGTTACTCATTGCTGCGGCTGAGGTATCAAGGATTGGCTGCGGGTAAACGCCCAAAATCACCAATAAGGCGACCAACAGCAGCAAAATGGAAATTTCACGCACATCCATCCGCTGTAATGGTTTATCCGTTTTTGGCGTACCGTAATAAGCTTTCTGCATCAAGTACAGTGCATAAACGGAGGCAAAAACCAGACCGAACACGGATACCGTAGTAATCAGGGTAAATTGACCAAAGCTGCCGAACAGGATCATAAATTCACCCACAAAGTTACCAGTTCCTGGCATACCTAATGTTGCGACTGCAAAAAACAGGGAGATCGCCGGCAAGAGTTGAATTCTTGCCCACAAACCGCCCATTTGACGCAGATCACGCGTGTGCAGACGTTCATATAATTGCCCGCACAGAATGAACAGGCCAGCGGCTGACAGACCGTGTGCAATCATCTGGATCACCGCGCCCTGATAAGCCAGTTGGCTACCGGTATAAATGGCGATAAGCACGAAACCCATATGGGAAACACTGGTATAGGCAATCAGGCGTTTGATGTCAGTCTGGCTGAATGCCATCCATGCACCATAGAAAATACCGATAACCCCCAACCACATGGCAATCGGGGCAAAATCCGCCGAGGCCTGCGGGAACAGGGGCAAACTGAAACGCAGCAGGCCATATGCCGCGGTTTTCAGCAAGATCCCCGCAAGGTCAACAGAACCTGCGGTTGGTGCCTGACTATGGGCATCCGGCAACCAGCCGTGCAGGGGAACAACCGGCATTTTCACGGCGAATGCGATGAAAAAGCCCAGCATCAGCAGGTATTGGATGGTGTATGACATCGGTGTATTCAACAATTTTTCATAGTTGAATGACCATTCTCCCGTTGCATCATGATAAATGAAGGCCAGCGCCAGAATCGAAATCAACATCACCAGACCGCTGGCTTGGGTATAAATGAAGAATTTCGTTGCCGCCGTGATACGGGTTTTCCCTTCCGAGCCTCTGTGTCCCCACAGGGCAATCAGGAAGTACATTGGCACCAGCATCACTTCCCAGAAGAAGAAGAACAAGAACAGGTCGATGGCAAGGAAGACCCCCATCACACCGCCAAGTATCCACAACAAATTCAGGTGGAAGAACCCTTGGTATGGCTGGTTTTCATTCCACGAACAGAGAATTGCCATCAAACCCAACAGTGCCGTCAGCACCACCATCAGCAAGGACAGACCATCCAGTGCCAGATGAATGCTAATGCCAAACCGTGGGATCCACTGAAGCAAGAATTCGGATTGCCATTGTGGAATGCCCTGTGGGTTGGTGAGTGTATAGCCCCCCTGCAACCACAGGTGCAGGGAGAGCAGCAGTGTCAGTCCCATCGCCAGAAGCGCTATCCAACGCGGCATACGGGTGCCGAAGCGCTCCGCCTGCCAACATAGCAAGCCTCCGATGAAGGGCAGAAGAATTAGCCAAGGTAGTAGCATGGCGCAATGTGTCCCTTAATTAAACCAAAAGCAGCAGAGCTAAAACCAGCACTGCACCCAACCCCATAGAGGTAGCGTACCAACGGACTTGTCCGTTCTCACTCCAACGAAGCCCTTTATTGCCCCAACGTGACAATATGGCAGGAATGTTCATCAGTGAGTTCAAAGGATCACTTTGCAGCAAGCGGGTGATGCCTTTGAATGGTTTCACAAATACCCAGTCATACAGCGCATCAAATCCCCAGGCATGGAACCACCATGTGGAGAAGAAGCGCCCCGGCATACTGTTTGCAGTCGCGTTGACCACACTGCGTTTACCAAGATACAACGCTGCCGCCAGTAAAATACCGACAACGGCAACCACACCAGAAACCATTTCCAGTGTCACTTTGCCATCATGTCCGGCATGGCTTTCCGGCAAGACGCCCGCCAATGGTGGCACAATCAGTGCACCCACAAAGGTGGAGAGCACCAGCAGGATTGACAGTGGCAAGGTATGGGTAATGCCCTTGACCGGATGAGCATGGGTATTTTCTTCACCGTGGAACACGATAAAGATCATGCGGAAGGTATACAGGGATGTCATCAATGCCCCGATAAGCCCCGCCAGCATCAGGTTCATATGACCATTTGCCAGTGCACCCCACAGGATTTCATCTTTACTGTAGAAACCTGCGGTCAGTAATGGCAGTGCTGACAATGCCGATCCCCCGATCAGGAAGCAGAGATAAACAAATGGAATACGCTTGCTCAGGCCACCCATTTTGAAGATGTTTTGTTCATGATGGCAGGCCAGGATCACTGAACCAGAAGCCAAGAACAGTAACGCCTTGAAGAACGCATGGGTCATGAGGTGGAAAATGGCGGCATCCCACGCTTGCACGCCCAATGCCAGAAACATGTAACCAATCTGGCTCATGGTGGAATAGGCCAACACGCGTTTGATATCAGTCTGTACCAGCGCGGCGAACCCCGCCAATAACAAGGTGACCGCACCAATAATGCCGACCAAGTGCAGAATATCCGGCGCCATCAGGAACAAGGCATGGCTGCGGGCGATCAGATAAACCCCTGCGGTCACCATTGTCGCGGCGTGGATCAGCGCAGAAACCGGTGTCGGGCCGGCCATCGCATCCGCCAGCCAGGTTTGCAATGGTAACTGGGCTGATTTCCCGACGGCCCCCCCCAGAATCATCAGGGTTGCCCAAGTGATGGCACTAGAACCGACTTCAATATGTTGTGGTGCCAATACTGCCAATTCGCGGAAACTCAGCGTACCGAGCTGGTCGTAAAGGATAAACATGCCAATGGCAAGGAAGACGTCGCCAACACGGGTCACAATGAAGGCTTTCATTGCCGCCGCGCCATTAGCCGGGGTTTTGTAGTAGAAACCGATCAACAGGTAGCTGCACAGGCCTACGCCTTCCCAACCGAGGTACATCAGCAGGATGTTATCTGCCAGCACCAATATCACCATGCTGGCGATAAACAGGTTGGTATAGGCGAAGAAACGGGAATATCCTTCTTCACCGCGCATGTACCAAGAAGCGTAGATGTGGATCAGGAAACCAACGCCGGTCACAACACTGAGCATCGTCAGTGACAGACCATCCAGCACCAGATTAACGGGGATGCTGAAATTACCCACCGCCATCCAGTTCCACAATGTTTGGCTGTAAACCAGCCCCCCTGCCCCATTCTGGGCAAGAAAATCCATCGCTACCCAGAATGTGACCAGTGCTGCCAGCCCAATCGAGCCAATGCCAATGGTGGCTGACACATTTTCAGACCAGCGGCCACGGGAAAATGCCAATAGCAAAAATCCCAGCAGTGGCAACAGAATTGTTAAATAGAGTAAGTTCATCCGCGCATCTCACTGACTGTATCAATATTCAGGTTTTGGCGACGACGGTGCAACTGTAGTAACAGTGCCAAACCGATGCTCGCCTCGGCGGCTGCCAGAGTAATGGCCAGAATGTACATCACCTGACCATCAGGCTGGAGCCAATAGCTGCCGGCAACGACAAACGCCAGCGCTGAGGCATTGATCATGATTTCCAGCCCAATCAGCATGAATAACAGATTGCGGCGGATAATCAGGCAAGTGAAACCCAATACAAACAAAATAGCCGCCAGAATGAGTCCATGGTGTAACGCTATCATTATTGTTGGTCCTCCGCTCGATTGCTGATCACTTCCCCTTGCCGATTTTCACGGCCGACGTGGTAAGCCACGACCAATCCGGCCAGCAACAGCAAAGATGCCAGCTCGACGGCCAAGACATAAGGGCCGAACAAGCTAATGCCCACTTCTTTGGCGCTGACCACTTCACCGCTGATTTCAGCGGATGACAGCGTACTGATGGCATAAACCAGCACAATCAACAGCACGATAGACAGGGTTGACGGGCCAATCCAAGTTCTGGGTTGTAACCATTGCCGTTCTTGCTCGACAACGGATTTGCCCAAATTCAGCATCATCACGACGAAGACGAACAACACCATAATTGCGCCCGCGTAAACGATGATCTCCAAGGCACCGGCAAAATAGGCACCCATCGAAAAAAATACGATGGACAGTGCCAACAAGGAAATAATCAGATACAGCAACGCATGTACCGGATTGGTATGGGTGATGACCCTGAGCGTGGCGAGAATAGCAACCAGCCCTGCGACATAAAATGTAAATTCCATGAATATCGCTCCTTATGGCAACAGGCTTTTAACGTCGATAGGCTTGGCTTCATTGTCGGCCTCACCTTTATCTTTGCCGTCAATCGCCATACCGGTCTTACGGTAAAAGTTATAGTCAGGATATTTACCCGGCCCGGAAATCAGCAGATCTTCTTTTTCGTACACCAGATCCTGACGCTTGAATTCACCCAGTTCAAAATCCGGCGTCAATTGAATCGCGGTCGTTGGGCACGCTTCTTCACACAGGCCGCAGAAAATGCAACGCGAGAAGTTGACACGGAAGAATTCAGGATACCAGCGACCATCTTTATGCTCGGCCTTTTGCAGTGAGATACATCCCACCGGGCATACCGCTGCACACAAGTTACACGCAACACAACGCTCTTCACCGTCAGGATCACGCGTCAGGACGATGCGCCCACGGTAACGGGGTGGCAGATAAACCGGCTCTTCCGGATACATTTTTGTTTCGCGTTTATGGAAGGCATGAAGCCCTATCATCCAAATACTGCGTACCTGGGTGGCGAAACCGACCACTAACTCTTTCAATGTCATGGTTCAATCACCCCTTATTGAGCGTTGTATAAAATCACGGCGGCAGTCGCCAGCATATTAAGCAGCGTTAACGGCAGACAGATTTTCCAGCCAAACGACATCACCTGATCATAACGGGGACGCGGCAAAGAGGCGCGGATCAAGATAAACATCATCATGAAAAATGCCGTTTTCAGCGCAAACCAGACGAAGGGAGGCAAGAGCGGGCCATTCCAGCCGCCAAAGAACAGGGTGACGATTAAAGCAGATACCGTCACGATAGCGATATATTCCCCCACAAAGAACAGGCCGAATTTCATCCCGGAATATTCAATGTGATAACCGTCGGCCAATTCTTGTTCTGCTTCCGGTTGGTCGAAGGGGTGGCGGTGACATACCGCAACACCTGCAATGGCAAAAGTCAGGAAGCCAAAGAATTGAGGAATGATATTCCACACATGTTGCTGTGAATTGACGATATCCGCCATGTTAAAGGAGCCGGCCTGGGCGACAACCCCCATCATGGACAGACCGAGGAAAACTTCATAACTCAATGTCTGCGCGGAAGCACGCATCGCGCCCAGCAAGGCATATTTGTTGTTGCTCGCCCACCCCGCAAACAGCACGGAATAAACCGCCAGTCCCGCCATCATCATAAAGAACAAGATGCCAATATTCAGGTCTGCGGCCATCCATGTCGGACTGACCGGCACGATAGCAAAGGCCAGCAGCATTGAGCAGAAGGCAATGACAGGTGCCAAGGTGAAAATGGCCCGGTCGGAAAAGCGGGGTGCCCAGTCTTCCTTAAAGAACATTTTGATCATGTCTGCAACAAGCTGCAATGAACCGCCCCAACCTACCCGATTGGGTCCATAACGGTTCTGGAACAGGCCAAGGATGCGGCGTTCAAAAAAACTCATGAAGGCCCCGCAAATCACCACGACCAACAGAATGACAGCGGCTTTCACGACAGCAATCAGGATGTCAATGACTTCGGGCGTCAACCAATTCATTATGCCACCTCCCGCAGGTTATGGACTGATTTACCCGCCAGAACCGGCGGTATACCCGGCATTCCCAGTGGCAAGCCGACTTGCCCTTGAGCCAGGTTGCCACTCAAGCGCACGGCCAAACGCAGTTGCTGCCCCTCACATTCAAATGCCATCACGGCACCTTCTTGCACCTTCAAATACTCCGCATCTTTATGATTGATCATCACATACGGCTCAGACATGCGCGCCTGCATCACCTCAGAACGCTGCGACAGCTCTTCACTGCCGAACAGGTGGAAATAAGGCGCAATATGCCATTGATCTTTTTGCGCAGCGAATGCGGCCGGAATGGCATCAAAATAGTTCAACCCGCCATCAACCGCTTCAATCAGACGAATTCCCGGATCGCCGAAACGCAGCTTGCCACCGACTTCGGCCTGAAATTTATTCCACGCTTGGGGTGAGTTCCAGCCCGGTGCCCATGCAAAGGGGATTTGCTGACGTGGTGCATAGGGGCTGTTGTTCCCTTCCATTGAGAAAGCAAATGCGGTATCGATATCCTGTGGCTGGCGCTGCTCATGCACACTGACATCCGCCAGCATCGCGGTACGGCCACTGTAACGATGAGGAGAACGCGCCAATTTTTGCCCGCGAATACGGAATGTCGCATCCGGTGCCGCATTGACGATGCCTTTGAATTGCGGCATCGCCTTGACACAGGCGGCAATCACATGATCAAGCTGCGTCCAGTCGGTCTGGCACTGGGTATAGGTGGTATACAGGGAGTGCATCCAGCGCCAGCTTTCTAACATCACGATGGATTTGTCATAGAATGCAGGTTCGTAAACCTGAAAATAGCGTTGGGCACGGCCTTCCTGATTCACCAACGTACCATCGCTTTCAGCAAAGCTGGAAGCTGACAGAATCAAATGTGCCTTATCCATGATGGCGGTGCGCTGGTGATCAACGACGATCAGATTTTTCAGGCTGTCCAGTGCACGATCAACTTTATCCGCCGGGGCATGACGATAGAGATCATTTTCCATCACGATGGCGGTATCTGAATTGCCTTTGGCGATACGCTGCAAAGCCGCATCCAATGGCTGCGCTTCCATCATCGCCAGCCCGATGCTGTTGGCATACGCGGCAACATAGGAGAGGCCAACATCCGAGCCTTTATCTTTCAGTGCCCATGCGATATTGGCTGCGGCCTGAATCAAGGCATCACTGCCTGAATTGCTGCCACTGATAATCAAGGGTTTTTTCGCCTCACGTAATGCCTGGGCAATGATTTCCACCTTCGATTTCAATTCATCCGGCAGATCACTAACGGCAGGCGCAATACTGTTCAGGGCGTGTGCCACGGCGAAACCCAAGCGAGCCTGATCATCAACGGGCGCACGGTAGTTCCATGCGGCAACATCATCCAATCGGGTATCATCGATGCTGGTCAAGAAGAGAGGATACTTGGCGTGTTGGCCGATATTCATCACCGCCGCAATTTGCCAGTCTGCCACTTTCTGGGCCGCGGCCATTTCACGCGCTTTCCCCTTCACCGCCTGACGCACAGATAATGCCATGCGAGCCGCCGTTTGAGTGAGGTCTTCCCCTAACACAAATACCGCATCATAGCCCTCAATTTCACGCAGGGATGGCGTATACACCCCGCCTTGCTGGAGAATCTCCAGCATCGTATCAAGGCGATGTTGTTCTTCTGCTGAAATACCGCTGTAGAAATTTTCCGCCCCCACCAATTCACGCAAGGCAAAGTTACTTTCAATGCTGGCACGCGGTGAACCGATACCAATGGCATTTTTTGCCTGACGCAAAATATCGGCCCCCCCCTGCATAACTTGGCCGGCATTCAATGAAATCCATTGATCACCCCGCAGTTGTTGCGGCTGGCGGGGCCGATCGTCACGGTTGACGTAGCCATAACCGAAGCGCCCGCGGTCACACATAAAGTAGTGGTTGACGGTGCCGTTGTAGCGGTTTTCTATCCGGCGCAATTCACCGTAGCGTTCACCGGGACTGGTGTTACAGCCAATACTGCACTGCTGGCAGATGCTTGGCGCAAACTGCATGTCCCACTTACGGTTATAGCGTTCAGAATGGGTTTTGTCGGTAAATACCCCGGTTGGGCAAATTTCAACGAGGTTACCGGAAAATTCACTTTCCAGTGTGCCACTTTCAGGACGGCCAAAATAGACGTTGTCATGGGCGCCATAAACGCCAAAATCCGTGCCATCCGCATAGTCTTTGTAGTAGCGGACACAGCGGTAACAGGCGATGCAGCGGTTCATTTCATGCGCAATGAATGGCCCCAGTTCCTGATTTTTGTGAGTCCGTTTGGTAAAACGGTATTTTCGGAATGAATGCCCCGTCATTACCGTCATATCCTGCAAGTGGCAGTTGCCCCCTTCTTCACAAACGGGGCAATCGTGGGGATGGTTGGTCATTAACCACTCCACAACACTTGCACGGAACTGTTTAGCTTCATCATCATCAATGGATATATACGAGCCATCTGACGCCGGTGTCATACAGGACATCACCAGGCGACCGCGCGTATCTTCCGCGTTTTGATATTGCTTCACCGCACACTGGCGGCAAGCGCCAACGCTTCCCAGCGCCGGATGCCAGCAAAAATAAGGTATATCAAGCCCCAATGAGAGGCAGGCTTGTAACAGGTTATCAGCCCCGTTTACATCATATTCTTTGCCGTCTACATGTATCGTAGCCATAGTCAGCATGCTTCCCAATGGCCTGCCGTGGCAGGCGTTAATCAAAAATGAAAACCAACCTTACCAACGCTGCTTAAGCAAATTTGGCTGAATGCCCGCAATCAGGCTGGTATTGCCATAGTCGTTGAAGGCGTGGTCTTTGGTGACAATGCCCGCTTCAAATTCTTCACGGAAGTATTTGATCGCACTCTGCAAAGGCTCCACGGCACCCGGCGCATGAGCGCAGAACGTTTTGCCCGGGCCAAGGAAACGACAGAGTTGTTCCAATGTTTCAATGTCACCCTGCTGGCCTTTGCCACTCTCAATGGCGCGGAGGATTTTGACACTCCACGGCAAGCCGTCACGGCATGGTGTACACCAGCCACAAGATTCGCGGGCAAAGAATTCTTCAAGATTGCGGGTCAGGGAAACCATATTGATCTCATGATCCACCGCCATTGCCAGTGCGGTTCCCAAACGGCTACCCGCTTTGGCGATATGTTCAAAATCCATCGGCAGATCCAAATGATCTGCGGTCAGGAAATCGGTTCCTGCCCCGCCGGGTTGCCATGCCTTGAATTTCAGGCCATCACGCATTCCCCCTGCGTAATCTTCAAGAATTTCACGGGCTGTTGTGCCAAACGGCAGTTCCCAGACCCCCGGATTCCTGACCCGGCCAGAAAAGCCCATCAGTTTGGTGCCGGCATCTTTACTTTTGCCCTCACTCAGACCGATATACCACGCTTTCCCATGTTCAAGAATGGCAGGCACGTTGCACAACGTTTCGACGTTGTTAACACAGGTGGGTTTGCCCCATACGCCGGCAGTCGCCGGAAATGGCGGTTTTGAACGTGGATTTGCCCGGCGCCCTTCAAGGGAGTTAATCAACGCGGTTTCTTCACCACAGATATAACGACCCGCGCCGGTATGCACAAACAGTTCAAAATCAAAACCACTGCCCAAAATATTCTTGCCAAGCAACCCTGCGGCTTTGGCTTCCCCGATGGCTTGACGTAAATGAACCGCCGCCTCGACATATTCACCACGCAGGAAGATGTAGCCCCGATAAGCTTTCAGTGCAAAGGCACTGATCAGCATGCCTTCCACCAACAGGTGAGGCAGTTGCTCCATCAGTAAGCGGTCTTTGTATGTGCCCGGCTCCATCTCATCCGCATTGCACAGCAAGTAGCGGATATTCATGCTCTCATCTTTTGGCATCAGGCTCCATTTCAAGCCTGTTGAGAAGCCCGCACCGCCACGACCTTTTAAGCCGGCATCTTTTACCAACGCGATAATGTCATCAGGTGCCATGCCCTTCAGGGCTTTTTCGGCACCTTTGTAACCATTTTGGCTTCGGTATTCATCCAGCCAGACAGGTTGTTGATCATCCCGCAACCGCCATGTCAGGGGATGATTTTCCGCTGTGCGGATAATTTCTTTCACTCCTGAATGCGTTGTCATGGATATTGCTCCAGTAATTTTTCAATTTCTTCGGGTTTCACGTAACTGTGGGTGTCGTCATCAATCATCATGGTTGGCCCCTTGTCACAGTTACCCAAGCAACAGGTTGGCAACAGTGTAAAGCGCCCATCTGCCGTGGTTTGCCCCGGAAGAATGTTCAGGTGCGACTCTATCGCTGACTGAACGCCCTGATAGCCCGTGATGTGGCATACAACACTGTCACAATAACGGATAATGTGACGCCCGACGGGTTGTCGGTAAATCTGGCTGTAAAACGTCGCCACGCCTTCCACGTCACTGGCCGGGATCCCCAGGACCCCGGCAATGGCATAAATCGCACCGTCTGGCACCCAACCACGCTGCTTTTGCACAATTTTCAGTGCTTCGATTGACGCAGCACGCGGGTCTTCGTAGTGGTGTTTTTCCTGCTCAATGGCATGACGTTCGTCAGCACTCAATACAAACTCATCCGGTGCCTGAGCGTCCGTTACGTTAACCACATCAAGGCGTGCCTGCTTGTTTGCGTTAAATTCACTTTGCATCATTAGCGATCCACATCAGACATAACAAAATCGATACTGCCCAGATAGACGATCAGGTCAGAAACCAGACTGCCGCGTATCACCGATGGAATTTGCTGCAAGTGGGCAAAACTGGGTGTACGAATGCGGGTACGGTAGCTCATGGTGCTACCATCACTGGTCAGGTAATAACTGTTGATACCTTTCGTCGCTTCGATCATCTGGAACGATTCATTGGCAGGCATGACCGGCCCCCATGACACTTGCAGGAAATGGTTAATCATGGTTTCGATGTGCTGCAAAGTCCGTTCCCTTGGCGGCGGCGTGGTCAGCGGGTGATCCGCCTTGAATGGCCCTTCCGGCATGTTTTTCAGGCACTGCTCAAGGATGCGCAGGCTCTGGCGGATTTCTTCCACTTTCAGCATGACCCGATCATAGCAATCACCGTTGTAGCCGGTTGGGACGTCAAAATCGAAATTTTCATAGCCGGAATAAGGGCGCCATTTACGCACGTCAAAGCTAATGCCGGTTGCACGCAGCCCTGCACCGGTAACTCCCCAGTCCAAAGCCTGTTTCGCATTGTAGGCAGCCACGCCGACAGAACGCCCTTTCAGCACACTGTTTTTCAGCGCGGCCTTGACGTAAGAATTCAACCGTTTCGGTAGCCAGTTGAGCAATTCACGCAGAAGTTTGTCCCAACCCCGTGGCAAGTCATGGGCAACCCCACCGATCCGGAACCAAGCCGGATGCATACGGAACCCGGTAATCGCCTCAACGATATCGTAGACTTTCTGTCGGTCAGTAAAGGCAAAGAAAACCGGGGTCATCGCACCCACGTCTTGGATGAATGTACTGATATAAAGCAGGTGGCTATTAATGCGGAACAGTTCGGACAGCATGACACGAATGGTTTTCACCCGATCCGGAACCTCAATGCCCGCCAGTTTCTCAACCGCCAGCACATAAGGCATTTCGTTCACACATCCCCCCAGATACTCAATGCGATCGGTATAAGGGATATAGCTATGCCATGACTGACGTTCACCCATCTTTTCGGCACCACGATGGTGATAGCCAATATCGGGAACACAATCGACGATTTCTTCGCCGTCAAGTTGCAGGATAATGCGGAATGCGCCGTGGGCAGAAGGATGGTTTGGCCCGAGGTTGAGGAACATGAAGTCTTCATTGTCAGTACTGCGCTTCATGCCCCACTCTTCGGGTTTGAAAGTCAGGGCTTCCATTTCCAGATCTTCTTTCTGCTTGGTCAGTATGAAAGGATCGAATTCCGTGGCACGCGCAGAATATTCCTTACGCAACGGATGCCCTTCCCATGTCGGCGGCATCAAGATACGGCGCAAATTCGGGTGGCCGTTAAAGGTAATGCCAAACATTTCCCATGTTTCACGTTCATACCAATTGGCATTCTGGAAAATTGACGTGATAGTCGGGATATTCAGGTCTTGTTCAGCGAGCGCAACTTTCAGCATGATGTCACGGTTACGCTCAATGGAAATCAGGTGATAAAACACCGAAAAATCAGCCGCAGGCAAACCTGTCCGATGGGAGCGCTGGCGCTCATCGACACCATGCAAGTCAAACAGCATGACATAAGGTTTGGGCAACTTTTTCAGGAAAGTTATTACTTCCAGTAACTGTCTCCGCTTGACCCAAACAACAGGTATACCTGTCCGGGTCGGTTGGAGGGTAAAGGCATCCGGGCCAAATTGACGATTAAGCTCGTTCACAACAGGATCATCAAGATGATCGCGTGTTGCCCAAGCAGGCCGGACGCTTTCTTGCGCTATCTGATCTGTCATCATTCTTCACCACAACGCTTGATCAGGGTTTTTGTGATCGCAACACATTGCTCTTGGTTACGCTATATGGCTAAAAGCCTTAAATTTCATCTGGTGTACGCAGATTTTTCACTGCAATACGTTCACCACGCTTCCGTTCTCTTTCTGATTGCATATTGGCGCGGTAAACCCCCTGATCGCCAACGACCCATGACAGTGGGCGTCGTTCTTTGCCTATGGACTCCTGCAACAGCAGCAGTGCCTGCATATAGGCTTCTGGACGGGGAGGACAGCCAGGAATATAAACATCGACAGGGATAAACTTATCGACCCCCTGAACGACGGAGTAAATGTCGTACATACCCCCGGAATTGGCACAGGCACCCATTGAAATGACCCACTTCGGTTCCAGCATTTGGTCGTACAGACGTTGAATGACGGGCGCCATTTTGACGAAACAGGTTCCGGAAATCACCATGAAGTCAGCCTGACGGGGAGAGGCCCGCAAGACTTCTGCACCAAAGCGTGCAACATCGTGAACGGCGGTAAATGACGTCACCATCTCCACGTAGCAACAAGAAAGCCCGAAGTTATAAGGCCACAGGGAATTTTTCCTTCCCCAATTCACCATATCGTGCAGGGCATGTTCCAATTTTCCCATATAGACACTACGGTGAACGTGTTGCTCTAAGGGATCGCTGACAGTTTCCTGTTTTTGCAGGGGATAACGGTCATTCTCACCGTCCGGATCGATGCGGGTGAGTGTATAATCCATCTTTATGCCTCGCTATTACTGCATGTGACTGTTGTTGGTATAAGTGCCAGTATTGCTATAAGTGTCTGCACTCGGTTTACTGACCTGACGTTTTGAACGCGCGGGTGTCCAATCCAACGCCCCAATGCGCGCCAGATAAATCAAACCTGCCAATAACACCAAAATGAAAATACTTGCCTCGGCAAAGCCTAGCCAACCGCTCTCTTTGATTGAGACGGCCCATGCATATAAATAAAGGACTTCAACATCGAAGATAACAAAGAACATGGCAACCAGATAAAACTTGGCCGACAAACGCAAGCGCGCACTGCCGACAGAATCGATACCTGATTCATAAGGGACGTGTTTCGCCCTGGCTTTTGCCCTGCCGCCCATGAAATACCCGCCCAATAACATGAGCGCGCACAAACCAAGGGCACCTATTAGAAAAACCGCGAATGCCCAGTGATGGGCTAAAATTCCAGTGGATGTAGACATACTCGTTGCTTACTCATCAAAAGTGGTGTCAAGGTGTCTGCTCTTTTTACCGGCAGTGTTGCACCACATCGATTCATGGGAAGGGATAACAACCAAATCTGAAACAAAACTAATTAATACATCTTAATAGCTTGAATCATCTTGGTTTTTATTCCTCTCAACAATAATTTGCCATCACAGCAAATTCACTCACACATTTATTTACAAGCCAAAAACGATTAATTAACAGATTGTGCTAGTATACCGCTAAAACGTGTCAGTCGTATAAAAAAACCTCTTCCTGACATCATTAGTCTAACCGATAACTCGACTTTACTACATCATTATCGCAGGAAAAACCTGTCTTTCCACTGCGTTATCGGGGGTATTTTTATGATCAAGTGCACAATTTCATTGAAAAACATTCAACACTTGAACGTAATTTATTCAACCATTAATGAATTGTTTCTAAAAAGAACGATTAAAGTGTGATAAGTGAGCCATTTCTAAAAGCGGTTTTATTTTATCAAGTTAGAAAAATGAAATTTGTTAACAAAGCAACATTATTTTAACTAAAATTCGAAAGGTATAGGAAATTTAGTGGGGTATATTTCTTATTAGAAATATCAGAAATGGAAATGAAAATCAGGGGAGATGATTAATAAGATAATAGAAAATTAGCAACAGGCTAATATCTCCACTAATAAAATGGAAATATTAGCCTATAAAACACATAATACTTATTCGTCTATATTTTCAACGGAATTTGCATCAACTGTTTCAGTTGATTTGGCAGGTTCAATGGTGTCAATAGATTCATTCGTTTCGTCGGATCCATCAGATTCAACGGCCGTTACGGTATAAGGTGTTTTCTTATTTTCAATTGCATCGAAGACAGTCAGAACAGATTCATTCTGTTCGTTACTATTACGATATAAAAAGAATTGGATTTCCGGCAGGCGTGGTAAGCCTTCAATTTCACCTAAAATTCTCAGATCTGCATTATGCATTTCTAGTGGGCGAGCGGTAATACCGACTTCCGCATTGACCGCCGCGCGAACCGCAGACAAGGAAGCTGCTTCATACGCAATGCGCCATGAAATGTTGGCCATATCCAGCGTATCCAAGGCTATCTGGCGGAAAGGGTTAGTTTCATCCATCACAACTAACGGTACAGGTTCGTTCGTCTGTAATTGGAAATCTGGTGCACAGTGCCATAAAACCGGCGAGGAACGTAAGATCGTTTTGGGATGGTGGTTAATTTTTGCTGTGGTTAATGCTAAGTCGATCTCATGGTTATCCAACATGCTTTCGATAAATTGAGCACGCTTAATGCGTACATCAACGGCCACACGCGGATAGACAGAGGCAATACGGTTCAGCAAGAAAGGGAGAAGTGTATCAACAGCGTCATCTGATACGCCTATTCTCAATTCACCGTCAGCATCATTGTAGGTTAATGATGCGGTTGCATCGTCATTGGCACGAAGGATCTGGCGTGCGTAACCAAGAAGTTGAAGCCCGTGCTCGGTCAGAAGTTTATTGCGGCCGTGGCGAGCAAATAATTCTCTCCCCACGAGATGTTCCAACCGCTGCATTTGCTGACTTACAGCTGACTGCGTTCTAGAAACAGCTGCGGCTGCTGCTGCAAAAGTATTTAAGTCAGCAACGGCAACAAAAGTTCTTAGCAGATCGAGATCGAGGTTTATTATCTGACGATTTGCATTTATCATTGTTTATTCATCACTTTTTTTTGATTTTAATTACTAACTAACCTGGTGTTTTTACTTCAGCAGTATCAAATAAAATAATACCGATTGTGACATTACTCTACTCTATTAAATAGGGCAAAGGTTTACTGCGTTTTTTTTTACTATTTAGATCATCATGGGTTTTATTTTCTCCTTTCTTAACAAAATTTATGCAATCGCAAAATAAAATAGAGATAAAACCCTATTTACATCACATAACCACCAATTTCCAGTACAGATATCCTTTTTCTGACTTGCTTCAAAGAATAACCTAACCTGAATTAGAAACACTTAACATCACCAAATAATATTAGTATTTTTAATGAATTAACGTTTTCATTGAATAAGCCTGAAAATGTCATGGGTAAAAATTCAAAAAATTTGTCGAAGTATCTGTGATAAAAACCTAAATTAACGTTACCTCAATAAAGATAAATTATAAGAATACATTATACAAACCTTCTTACTTTTATTGACAATTGAGGTTCCCTAAACAAATGGATTAAAAATCCTCTGCCAAAATGGCATCTCCTGCCTGCCCTGTCAACTAAAAACAAGCTATTATGCAAAATTTAATTCCAACTTATCGCGCATATTAAAAATAAAACACCAATAAAAGAGGATAATTCAGAGAGCATACTTATTCATCTCTTCTTAAAACAACCGTTTTAACCAAAGATATCAAAGTCTCTTCAAAATACGGATCGAGAAGAGTACATTGATCATCACACTTTTATGCGGGTAGTATCCATTTTCGCCAAGAGGTCAAGGCTCCCTATGTTTTCCATTAATAAATCCAGTAAATTAGATAATGTCTGCTACGACATTCGGGGGAATACCCTCAAAGAAGCCAAGCGACTCGAAGAAGAAGGTAATAAGGTACTGAAATTAAACATTGGTAATCCGGCACCATTCGGGTTTGAAGCACCGGATGAAATTTTAGTCGATGTTATCCGCAATCTGTCAACCGCCCAAGGGTACTCTGATTCAAAAGGGCTGTATTCTGCGCGCAAGGCCATCATGCAGCATTATCAGGCCAGAAATATGCTGGATATTACCGTTGAAGATATCTTTATTGGTAATGGTGTTTCTGAACTTATCGTTCAATCCATGCAGGCCCTGTTAAATACCGGGGATGAAATGTTGGTTCCTGCGCCGGACTACCCGCTTTGGACAGCGGCAGTCTCACTCTCCAGCGGTAATGCCGTTCACTATCTCTGTGATGAACAACAAGGCTGGTTTCCCGATTTAGACGATATCCGCCGTAAAATCACGCCACGTACCCGTGGTATTGTGATTATTAACCCGAATAACCCAACCGGCGCGGTCTACAGCAAAGATTTGTTGCTGGAAATCGTCGAAATCGCCCGTCAGCATAATCTGATTATTTTTGCCGATGAGATTTATGACAAGATCCTGTACGACGATGCCCAGCACCACTCCATCGCAGCATTAGCGCCTGATCTGTTTACCGTGACGTTTAACGGCTTGTCCAAAACCTACCGTGTTGCGGGTTTCCGTCAGGGTTGGATGGTACTGAACGGCCCCAAAAAACAGGCCAAGGATTATATTGAAGGGTTAGAAATGCTGGCATCCATGCGCCTTTGTGCCAATGTGCCAATGCAGCATGCCATTCAAACCGCATTAGGTGGCTATCAAAGCATCAGTGAATTTATTTTCCCCGGTGGCAGGCTCTATGAACAGCGCAACCGTGCATGGGAGTTGATCAACCAGATCCCGGGCATTTCCTGCGTGAAACCCATGGGTGCGCTCTATATGTTCCCGAAAATAGACACCAAACGTTTCAATATTCATGATGACCAGAAAATGGTATTAGATCTCTTGCTACAGGAAAAAGTCTTGCTGGTTCAAGGCACGGCGTTTAACTGGCCACACCCTGACCATTTCCGCATTGTGACACTGCCGCATGTCATTGACTTACAAGTAGCAATTGAAAAATTCGCCCGCTTTATTGGTCACTATCGCCAATAACCCTGATATCCTCATTTAACGCCTGTCCCAGAAAATATTCATCAATTAATGGGATGGGCTTTCTCTGGGATAACTGCTTATTTCTGACTTACCGCCTTACCGCTATTTTTGCCATAAATGAATTGTCCAAAAATAAATATTCCCGTTATTCTTCAAGTTAAATAGTCATTGTTATTCGGCTAAAGGAGGAAATTATGAGTCATTTTTTCGCCCAATTATCCCGCCTGAAATTAATCAGCCGTTGGCCGCTGATGCGAAATGTGCGGACAGAAAATGTGTCAGAGCACAGTTTGCAGGTTGCTTTTGTCGCACACGCCCTGGCGATAATCAAAAACCGTAAATTCAACGGCACGGTTAACCCTGAACGGATCGCCCTATTGGCCATGTATCACGATGCCAGCGAAGTCATTACCGGCGATTTGCCGACCCCGATTAAGTACTACAATCCGCAAATTGCCCATGAATATAAGAAAATCGAAAAAATAGCCCAACAAAAATTATTGGCGATGCTGCCAACTGAATTACAGGATGATTTTCGGCCGATTCTGGATGAACACCTCCACGATGAAGAAGAAACCCGCATTATCAAGCAAGCTGACGCGTTATGTGCTTATTTGAAATGTCTGGAAGAGCTTTCAGCAGGCAATACGGAATTCAATCAAGCCAAAAGCCGGCTGGACAAGACACTGACCGAGCGCCGCAGCGAAGAAATGGATTATTTCATCGAAGTGTTTGTGCCCAGTTTCAGCCTCTCCCTTGATGAAATCAGCCTATGAGAGAGGCTGAGACATTAGAATGGGAACAGTATCGGGATAATCGCGACGCTGATTCCCATCACAATCAACGTAAAAGGCACACCGAGTTTCAGGAAATCAGCAAATCGATACCCGCCAGGCCCCAGTACCAAGGTATTCACGGGAGATGAAACCGGTGTCATAAAGGCGGCTGAAGCCGCCACGCCAATCACCATCGCAAAGGGTAAAGGAGAAACCGCCATCTCATTTGCCGCAGCAATCGCAATCGGTGCCATTAACACCGCCGTCGCCGTGTTGGAAATAAACAAGCCGATCACGGCACAAAGCACAAACAGGCACACCAGCATCACCCGTGGCCCCTGATTACCGGCAATATCCATCAATCCACGGACAATCAGGTCGATGCCGCCGGTTTTCTGCAATGCCAGTGCAAAAGGCATCATGCCGACAATCAAGATAATGCTCGGCCAGTGAATCGCACGATAAGCACTTTCCATATCAATACAGCGGAATTTCCCCATCAGCAAGCAGGCAATTAATGCAGCAACAAAGTTCGGGATTTCATTGGTCAGCATCATGGCAACCATCAGGGCAAGGCAGAATAAAGCATGAGGAGCCTGTGAAGCCGCAGGGGCGGCGTTTTCCTCTTCAATAGGCAGGTTCAGGACAATAAAATCAGGGGTTTTTGTTTTTAATGCGCGGATCAGTTTCCAATCGCCAATCACCAGCAACGTGTCCCCCAGCAGCAAAGGCTCATCCACTAATTTCCCTTCCAACGCTTTTCCCCCGCGCCGGATGCCCACGACATTAAGACCATAACGTGTGCGAAATTTCATCCCACGCAATGATTGTCCCAATAGTTGGGATTCCGGGAGCACGGAAACCTCCGCCATACCAACATCACGGGATTGCGCAGAAAAATATTCCCCCCGCAATACCATCGGTTCCAGTTGTTGATCGCGGCAAAACTCGCGCAAATCAACATCACTGTCCGACATATCCACCAGCAAGGCATCCTTCACCTTCAATTCCCTATCCCCCGTGGCAGCGATCATGACCCGCCGGAATTTGCGCCAGCGTTCAATGCCGATGACATTGGCACCATAACGGGCGCGCAGCCCCAGTTCATCCAATGTGTGCCCAACCAAAGGCGAATCCGGGCGGATAGAAAAACGGCGGGCACGGCCAGACAATTTATAGTCACGTATCAAATCACGGAATGTCCGCTGATAACGCTCGTCCGCTGTCTGGCGGTTTTTCCCGCCCAGCCAACGACGGGCAACCAGCATGTAAACCACGCCAGCCACCAACACTAACAGGCCAATCGGCGTAATGGAGAAGAAACCAAACCCCCGCAGGCCTTCTCGCACCAGCTCACTATTGACGACCATATTGGGCGGCGTTGCCACCAAGGTCATCATGCCACTGATCAAACCGGCAAACCCCAATGGCATCATCAGTCGCCCCGGCGAGGTTTTCATTCTGGTCGCCACGCTCAAGACAACCGGAATAAAGATGGCGACGACCCCGGTCGAACTCATGAACGCGCCCAATCCGGCAACTGATAACATCAGCCAGGCCAACATTTTGGTTTCACTGTTACCCGCGACACGAACCAACCAATCTCCCATCTGATAGGCCACCCCGGTTCTCACCAGCCCCTCGCCGATGACAAACAGGGCAGCAATCAACAACACATTGGGATCACTAAAACCGACAGTCGCTTCACTTAGCGTCAGTGTGTCACTCAAGACAAATGCGATGATCACCAATAAAGCCACCACATCCATTCTGACTTTATTGGTGGTGAAAAGCACGATGGCTATCAATAGCAGGGTCAATACCCACAACAATTCGCTACTCAATCTGAGCCCCTATCAACGATATCTTTCAATTAAACGTCAACAAGTTAAGTAGAGCACTTTTCTCAGGGAAAATCCCTCATTGGGATCAAGGAACCGGCCAAAACGAAATCTATTGGGAATAAATCGAGACATAACCGCCCGATTTAACAATCTCGATATCTTCCAGATTGTTAATCGTCAAATGGATTTCATCACGGCGCGGAGTGTCCGGCGAATCGTGGACAACAACAACCTGACAGCCCGCATCCAGTCCGGCATGAATTCCCGCCGCAGCATCTTCAAAAACCACGCACTCCCCTGGCAAGAGTCCGAGTTTTTTTGCGCCCAGCAAATAAGGCTCAGGATTCGGCTTGCCATTGGTGACCGACTCTGCCGTCACCCAGTGAGCCGGTTCCGGTAACTCCGCCACTTTATGCCGTGCCGACGCAAGAGGCACCGTCCCCGATGTCACAATCGCCCACGGAATATCCAGCGCATTCAACTTATCAATCAGGGCGATAGCGCCGGGCAACGCCGCAATGCCCCGCGTATCTTCTGTTTCAATTTTTTCAATCCATTTGAATGTGCGGGTGATCTCTTCTTCACCGGCATCTGGCATAAAATGCCGCAGTGATAATATCGCCGGCGTGCCATGAACATAGTTCAACACTTCATCCCTGTCGATCCCCATTTTGTCGGCAAACTGCGCCCATGCTCGTTCAACCGCAGGCAATGAATCGATCAGCGTGCCATCCAAATCGAATAAAAAACCTCTGCATCTCAGAACCAAACCCGACTCCTTTAAACGCGGTTATGCGTTACGTTAATCATCTCAATGAAAGATACATTTCTATAATATTCATTATTGATTAGAAGGGATTAAATATCATCAAGAAAAGAGTTATCCAATTGCTTAAATGCCCGTTTAAGCAATTCAGCCAGTGAGAAGTAAGTCGGGGCGTTTTCCACCGGGGACATGGCAATGCCTGCCTGAGTAAATTTTTCCCGAATTTCATAAAACCAGTTCAGCAATCTTTCCGGTAACGGGGTTGCCGCTCGTTTTCCCAGCCACCACACCCCCTGTAACGGCAAACTACAGGCAAACAGCGCTGTCGCCACGGAAGGCCCCAATTGACCACCGAGGGCAATTTGCCATGTCAACGTAAAAATGGCCAATGGCGGCATAAACCGAATACCAAAACGCGTCGCCTTAATCACACGATTTTCAGGAAAAACCGGGGCAAGCTGCTTTTCCAGTGGCCAGGTTTTCAAATATTGCTGTCCTAATTGCATTCGCTTAAACCAACCCTGGCTGACAGGCGGTGTCGTGTTCATCATGACCTCAATCAATTAAAGATATAGTTTTTAAAAAATCCATACAAAAGATAAAATCTTTTTTGTAGTATTAATACTATTAAGTATATTTTGTCTTTATTGCTGGCAAACGGTATCCTACACAGACTTTTATGTTGTTGCAGTAACAAAACAGGAATTTTGACCTTTTTCGCAACAATTAGGCGCGGTTTGTTAACAAATTATTTTTATTTTTTAACACTGTTCTTTTTAAAGATTAGATCACAACAAGATAATAGGTATTTCCATGTCAAGTAAGCTGGTACTGGTTCTTAATTGCGGTAGTTCCTCCCTGAAATTCGCTATCATCGATCCTACCAATGGTGAAGAATATCTTTCGGGTTTAGCAGAGTGCTTTAACCTGCCTGAAGCTCGTCTTAAATGGAAAATGGATGGCGCGAAAAACGAAGCTGCTTTAGGTGCCGGCGCAGCACACAGCGAAGCACTGAACTTCATTGTTAATACTATTTTGGCTGAAAAACCAGAACTTTCTGCCCAAATTTCAGCCATCGGTCACCGTATTGTGCATGGTGGTGAGAAGTTCACTTCTTCCGTGGTGATCACCGATGAAGTTATCGAAGGCATTGAAGCCGCGATTCCATTCGCACCACTGCACAACCCAGCTCACCTGATCGGTATTGCAGAAGCGAAAAAAGCCTTCCCTCATCTGCTTGAGAAGAATATTGCCGTATTTGACACTGCCTTCCACCAGACGATGCCTGAAGAAGCGTACCTGTACGCACTGCCTTACAACCTGTATAAAGAGCATGGCATCCGCCGTTACGGCGCACACGGCACCAGCCATTTCTACGTTTCCCGTGAAGCCGCCAAGATGCTGAACAAACCGGTTGAAGAGCTGAATGTCATCACCTGCCATTTGGGCAACGGTGGCTCTGTGTCTGCCATTGTTAACGGTCAGTGTGTTGATACTTCCATGGGCCTGACGCCACTGGAAGGTCTGGTGATGGGAACCCGCAGTGGTGACATCGATCCCGCTATCGTATTCCACCTGCACGATGCAATGGGCATGAGCGTCGCCCAGATCAACACCCTGCTGACCAAAGAGTCCGGCTTCCAGGGCCTGACCGAAGTGACCAGCGACTGCCGTTATGTCGAAGACAACTACGCAACCAAAGCTGATGCTAAACGTGCCATGGATGTTTACTGCCACCGCCTGGCGAAATACATCGGCGCATACAGTGCACTGATGGAAGGCCGTCTGGACGCGATTATCTTCACCGGCGGCATCGGTGAAAACTCCGCGCTGGTGCGTGAACTGACCATGAAGAAAGTGGCCCTGCTGGGCTTCGAATATGATCACGAGCGTAACCTTGCCGCTCGCTTCGGCAAATCAGGTGTTATCACGACCGATAACGGCCGTCCTGCCCTGGTTATCCCAACCAATGAAGAATTGGTCATTGCTCAGGATTCAGCACGCCTGACTGCATAACATCAGCAGTCATGATTTTCAGAACCGCCGGCATCGCTGGCGGTTCTCTATTCATGAGTAACATAAAGAGGTTTCCGTGTCCCGTACAATTATGTTAATTCCTACTGGCACCAGCGTTGGTTTAACCAGTGTCAGTCTGGGTGTTATTCGCTCCATGGAGCAAAAAGGCGTTCGCCTGAGCGTTTTCAAACCTATCGCACAACCCCGTCACACGGGTTCTCAGGATCAAACCACTGCCATTATCCGTTCACACTCCAGCATCCATGCGGCTGAACCGCTGGATATGGCGCATGTGGAATCATGGCTGACCACCAATAAAAAAGACGTCTTAATGGAAGAGATCGTGGCGCGTTACCACGAAAACGCCAAAGATGCAGAAGTGGTGCTGATTGAAGGTCTGGTGCCGACGCGCAAACATCCGTTTGCCCAATCCCTGAACTATGAAATCGCCAAGACACTGAACGCTGAGATCGTGTTTGTGACGGCACAGGGAACCAACACACCGGAGCAACTGAAAGAGAGCATTGAACTGACCCGTGCTGAATACGGCGGCAGCAAGAACCAAAACATTATCGGTGTCATTGTCAATAAACTGAATGCCCCGGTTGATGATCAGGGCCGCACCCGCCCGGATTTGTCTGAAATCTTTGATGAATCCACGAAAGCAACGATTGCGCACATTGATCCCAACGCCATCGCCAAAAACAGCCCGCTGCCTATTCTCGGCTGTATTCCGTGGAGCTTCGACCTGATCGCGACCCGTGCGATTGATATGGCCAAGCACCTGAAAGCGGACATCATCAATGAAGGCGCTGTCGAAAGCCGCCGCATCAAGTCCGTGACGTTCTGTGCCCGCAGCATTCCTAACATGCTGGAGTACTTCCGTCCGGGTTCCCTGCTGGTGACTTCCGCTGACCGTCCTGATGTCCTGATCACGGCTTGTCTGGCCGCCATGAATGGCATTGAAATTGGTGCCGTCCTGCTGACCGGGGGTTACTCCATTGATGATTCTATCCGTGAGCTGTGTGAACGTGCATTCAACACCGGCCTGCCAGTGTTCACGGTGAAAACCAACACATGGCAGACTTCCCTGAACCTGCAAAGTTTCAGTCTGGAAGTTCCGGCTGATGACCACGAGCGTATCGAAAAAGTTCAAAACTACGTGGCACAACACATCAGCAGCGCGTGGATCGATTCTCTGGCAGCCGCATCAGAACGCCCAAATCTCCTGTCTCCGCCGGCATTCCGCTATCAGTTGACCGAACTGGCGCGTCAGGCCGGCAAGCGTATCGTTCTGCCGGAAGGCGACGAACCGCGTACCGTCAAAGCAGCCGCTATCTGTGCTGAACGTGGCATTGCCGAATGTATCCTGTTGGGTGATCCCGAAGAAATCCGCCGTGTCGCTGCGGCGCAGGGCGTTGAGTTGGGTGCCGGGATTGAAATAGTGGATCCGGCGGCAGTCCGTGAACGCTATGTTCCGCGTCTGGTTGAACTGCGCAAGAACAAAGGCATGACCGAAGTGGTTGCCCGCGAACAACTGGAAGACAACGTGGTTCTGGGCACCCTGATGCTGGAGCAAAACGAAGTTGACGGGCTGGTTTCCGGTGCGGTTCACACCACGGCCAACACCATTCGTCCGCCATTGCAGTTAATTAAAACGGCACCAAACAGCTCACTGGTTTCTTCTGTCTTCTTTATGTTGCTGCCAGAGCAAGTGCTGGTTTACGGTGACTGTGCAATCAACCCCGATCCAACCGCAGAACAACTGTCTGAAATCGCCATCCAATCGGCAGATTCTGCGAAAGCGTTTGGTATCGAACCTCGCGTTGCAATGATCTCTTACTCCACCGGTAATTCTGGTGCAGGCAGCGATGTTGAAAAAGTGCGTGAGGCAACCCGTTTGGCACAAGAAAAACGCCCGGACCTGATCATCGACGGCCCATTGCAGTACGACGCGGCTATCATGGCCGATGTGGCGAAATCCAAGGCACCAAATTCACCGGTTGCCGGTCAGGCAACCGTGTTTATCTTCCCTGATCTGAACACCGGTAACACCACTTACAAAGCGGTACAGCGTTCAGCGGATCTGGTTTCCATCGGGCCAATGCTGCAAGGTATGCGCAAGCCGGTTAACGACCTGTCCCGTGGCGCACTGGTGGATGATATTGTTTATACCGTTGCACTGACTGCCATTCAGTCAACTCAGCAAGAAAACGCATAAGCAAGACCATCAAGACCCTGTAGAAGAAACAACCCCATGCTTTGGCTGGGGTTGTTTAGTCCGTGATATCCCCTTCATCTCCCCCCAATCCAACCGTTTTCTTTGATAATCATATCACTAGCGCTCATGCGCCACGGTGCCGACTCTCACCATGCCGGTACGGACAACAAAAAGCATCGACACTACATTATTTTTTGGCTAATTTATCCAAAATTACTCTTAATGAGAATAGTTTTTAGTTTAAAACTCTAATTTTTAACAATCCATCAGTTCATTTTTTACCAGCGCACAGCTACACAGGGAGAATGAATATGACACACCCACTAAGTTCGCCTCAGCAAGTTATCTGGCTCGATCAGGTTATCCATGCCGATTCGCCCAAATATAATATTGGCCTTTTTGCCTGCATCGTCGGGGAATTGAATGAAACGTTGTTCGTTAATGCCTTTAAAACGATTGTTTCCCGTCGCGATACATTGCGTTTGCAGCTTATCGACACCCACGCATTACCCCGCCAACAGGTTGATGATACGCGCCCTGTCCCCGTGACCTTCCGCGATTTTTCGTCGCATTCAGACGCAGAAACCCAAGCCAGACAACATATTGATGCCGAATTCATGCGCCCCTTCAGGCTGAATGGTGAGTTGTGGCGATCCGAGATACTGCGGGTAAGCAAGACACGCCGATACTGGCAATTTTGCTGTCATCATTTGATCATGGATGGGATTAGTTTGTTCATGCTCCTTGACGATGTTATTGATACCTATAATGACCTGATAAAAAACAATCTGATAAAAAACAATCTGATAAAAAATCACCCGATAAGGCAAGAAACCCCAAATGAAGCGGCGCACTCTTATCTGGATTTTATTGGGGATGACCAGACTTATTTTATGTCCCCACGCCACTCACACGATGTGCAATTTTGGCAAGAACGCTATAAAAACCTGCCACAACCCCTGCTTGTGCCTGCTGATGCTAAAAAAACAGCAAACCGGGCGCAGCACGCCAAGCCTATTTTTTGGCAAATGGACAAGGCGCTTTTTCAACGTATTGAAACGACCGTTACCCAACAAGGGTTATCCGTCCTGCATTTTATGTATGCTGTTCTGGCCGGCTATTTCACACGGATCACGGAGGCAGATGAGATTGTCATTGGCATCCCCGTGCACAACCGCAAAAATGCCCGACAAAAAAACACCATGGGGATGTTCGCCTCCGTTATTCCGATTGGTGTGGCAATCTCACCAGAGGACACCTTCCTTGAGGTCATGCACAAAGCCGCAGCAGAATTGCGGCGTTGTTATAAGCACCAACGTTTACCCATTGCAGAGATCAACCGACAGACCCACATCCAGCAGACAACGGGACGGACGCAATTATTTGACATCACCTTATCACTCGAACCGTTTACCGCTCACCTGCACATGGAAGGAGAAGATACCGGTATCGAACACGTTGACCTGTATCATGGCTTCCCCTATCCCTTGTCGGTTGTTATCAAGCAGTACACAGACACCGCCTGTCTTGACGATAATCGCCCCCCCGTCACGATTGAGTTTAATTTTTCTACTGACACCCTGGGTACCACAGAGGTCATGACCCTCCAGTCCCGCCTTGCCGTCTTGCTTGACGCCGCCGTCACCGCACCGGAGACGCCAATCGCCGATTTGCCCATCTTGCCAGAGGCAGAGCGCCAACAAGTCTTGGTGGATTTCAACGCCACGCAGGTCGATTTCCCACAAAATACCTTGATTCATCAACTGTTCGAGGAGCAGGTACAACAGCACCCGAATACCATTGCGGTGGTCTTTGACGATCACTGCCTGAGTTATGGCGAGCTGAACCGCCGCGCTAATCGCCTCGCGCATTATCTGATTGCGCTGGGCGTGCGGCCGGACGATCGGGTGGCGATTTGCGTCGAACGCAGTCTGGATCTGGTGGTCGGTTTATGGGGCATCCTCAAGGCAGGCGGGGCCTATATGCCTCTCGATCCGACTTATCCGGCCGAACGGCTGGCATATATGTTCCATGATTCAGCATCAGTGGTACTGATTACTCAGGCGGCGATGGTTGACATGCTGGGCAATAACCTGTCACTCCATGACTTACCGATCCCCATCATCGTGCTGGATGCCCAACAACGCGATGCTTTGGCTGCAAGGCCGGAAGAAAATCCGGATACCCAAGCGCTGGGGCTGACCTCACACCATCTGGCTTATGTCATTTATACCTCCGGTTCCACCGGACAACCCAAAGGGGTGATGGTCGAACATCACAGCCTGTGTAACCTGATTACCACTCAGCAAGACACATTGTCCCTTACCCCGGACAGCCGCGTCTTGCAGTTTGTCTCAAACAGTTTTGATGTTTATATCTGGGAATGCTGCATGGCACTCTTGGCAGGAGCCAGTCTCTATCTTGCCAAACGTGCCAATATCCTGCCCGGTGCCGCCCTGTCCGGTTACTTAAAAAACCATGCCATTACCCACACTTTCTTGTCCCCCACGGCCTTGGCAGCAATGGATGACATACCCGACACGTTGCAAACATTGATCGTCGGCAGCGAGACGTGTTCGTCAACGCTGGTCAAACGCTGGGCGCAAGGGCGGCAGATGATCAATGGCTACGGGCCGACGGAAATCACCATCTGCGCGACCCTTTATTCCTGTGACAGTCAGGAAAAAAATGCGCCGCCGATTGGCCGCCCCATCGCCAATAGCCAAATTTATCTGCTTGATGCCCATGCCCAGCCCGTCCCGATCGGTGTCAAAGGCGAGATCTATATCGGCGGTGTGGGTGTCACCCGTGGCTACCTTAACCGCCCAGCACTGACGGCGGAACGCTTTCTGCCCGATCCTTTCTCGACGGTCGCCGGCTCCCGCATGTACAAAACCGGCGATCTGGCGCGCTGGCGGCCTGACGGCAATCTTGAATACCTCGGCCGCAACGATTTTCAAATCAAGCTGCGCGGCTTCCGCATTGAACTGGGGGAAATCGAAGCCCGCCTTACCCAGTGCCACGGGGTGCGCGAAGCGGTTGTGATTGCCCGCGGGGATATTGCCGATCAGAAACGCCTGATCGCTTACCTGCTCGCCGAACCCGATGCAGAATTGGCACCGGCGGAACTGCGCCAGCAACTGATGCAGCAACTTGCCGAGTATATGATCCCCAGCGCCTTTGTGACGCTCGATACTTTCCCGCGAACCCCCAATGGCAAACTCGACCGGCAGGCGCTGCCGGAGCCGGATCAGGCGGCAATCGCAACACGCGGCTATCAAGCGCCGGTGAATGAAGCAGAAACGGTATTGGCCGGGATTTGGCAAACCTTGCTGAGATTGGACAATATCGGCCGCCATGACCACTTTTTCGAGCTTGGCGGACATTCACTGATGGCGGTCAGCCTGAGCGAGCGGCTGTACAGTCTGGGTTGGTTGCTGGATATTCATACGGTGTTCACCACCCCCGTGCTGAACGAGATGGCGAAAGCGATGCGGGCAGTTCAGGACAATATGATGGCGACGTTTGCCGTCCCACCCAATCTTATCCCTGATGGCTGTACCGCCATCACACCTGATATGTTGACGTTGCTCTCCCTGTCCCAACCCGAAATTGCTGCCATCGCTGCCGCGACCCCCGGTGGCACCGCCAATATTCAGGATATCTATCCGCTCGCCCCCCTTCAGGAAGGCATTCTGTTCCATTACCTGCTACAGGCACAAGGTGACACTTATCTGTTACGCAACGTGTTTGCCTTCGACACCCGTGAACGCCTTGATACCTTTCTGGTTGCCCTGCAACAGGTCATTGACCGCCATGATATTTTGCGCACCGCCGCCTGCTGGCAGGGCTTGGCAAAGCCGGTACAGGTTGTCTGGCGCCGGGCCGTCCTGTGCATTAACACGTTTTTACCGGACAGTGAGCAAGACGTCCCTTCTCAATTGCTGGCGCATACCGATCCGCACCATCGCCGCCTTGATGTGAGTCAGGCTCCGCTTTTCTCAGCCGATATTGCCCATGATCCGCAACAGGATGAGTGGTTGCTGGCGCTGAGCTTCCACCATCTGGTCAGTGACCACATGACGCTGGAATTTATCATGGCTGAAATCAACCAACGCCTGCACGATCATGCTGAAAACTCAGGCTGCGGGAAATGGCCTGCGGCCTTACCTTACCGCAACTTTGTCGCCCAATTCCTTCATGTGAAAGATTCAGGGCACGAGACTTACTTCCGTGAAGTGCTCGCCGGGATTAATGAACCGACTGCCCCCTTCGGCATACTGGATATTCTCAGCGGGGACAGACTGGTCAGGGAGGACACTCAAGCCATTGACCCGGTGCTGGCCAAGGCGATCCGCATACAAGCCCGCCGTCAGGGAGTCAGCCCCAGTGTGCTGTTTCATGTCGCATGGGCACAGGTACTGGCACAGACCAGTGGACGGGATGATGTGGTTTTCGGCACAGTCTTGCTGGGACGAATGCAGGGGAACGCCGACATCAACCGGATGCTGGGGCTGTTTATTAATACCCTGCCCGTGCGGATCCGGCTGGCAGGAAACAGCGCACAAGCGACCGTGCAAGCCGCTTACCGCAGCCTGATGGCGTTGCTGGAGCATGAGCAGGCTCCCCTGGCACTGGCACAGCGCTGTAGCGGTGTGGCACCGTCCTTGCCGCTATTCAGCGCGCTACTCAATTATCGTCATAGTCAACCGGGGGCAATCCATATCGCGTGGGAAGGTATCCGCCTGCTGGCGGTACAGGAGCGAACCCATTATCCGCTCACCTTATCCGTGGATGATTTGGGTGAAGGATTCAATTTGGTTGCCCAAGCGGTTTCAGGTATCGATCCGACCCGCCTGCTCGCCTATGTGACCACCGCCCTGACCGGTCTGGTGGAAGCATTGGACACTGAGTCTCAAAAGCCGATCATGCACATCCCCATTCTGCCCCCGACAGAGCGCCGGCAATTGCTGGTTGATTTCAACGCCACCCAGACTGACTTCCCGCAAGATGCGTTAATCCATCAACTGTTCGAAGCACAGGTGCAACGCAGTCCCGACGCCATTGCCGTCACCTTTGCGGATCAATCCCTCAGCTACGATGCACTGAACCGCCGCGCCAATCGTCTGGCGCATCACCTGATTGGGCTTGGTGTGCGCCCGGACGATCGGGTGGCCATTTGTGTCGAACGCACTCTGGCGATGGTGGTCGGTTTATTGGCCATCTTGAAAGCGGGGGGAGCCTATGTGCCGCTCGATCCGGCTTATCCCGCCGAACGGCTGGCGTATATGCTGGAAGATGCGACACCAAGGATACTGCTTACCCAGACAACGTTGGCCGGCCAGCTAGCCTGTCCGGTGCCCACGATACCATCCGAAACAGTACCATTCGAAACAGTATTACTCGACACCGTGTTACTCGATAACCCCGTGCCGTTGCTTGATGACATGCCGCCCGATAATCCTGATCCGCAGGCACAGGGGCTGACATCACGCCATCTGGCCTATGTGATCTACACCTCTGGTTCTACCGGCCTGCCCAAAGGGGTTGCGATCGAACACCGCAATACCGTGAATTTCCTCACTTGGGCGCGGCAAACGTTCCATCCTGAGGAATTCGCCCACACCCTGTTCACAACCTCGCTGAATTTTGATCTGGCCGTGTACGAATGTTTTGCCCCGCTCATTTCAGGTGGCACCGTACATCTTGTTCCTGATGCGCTTTCATTAGTGACCCAACAGCCGGACACCCAAAAGACAGCCATCAGTCTGATCAATACCGTGCCATCGGCTATCGCTCATTTGCTCGACACTGATGTGATCCCTGCGACTGCGATCCCTGCAACAACCAGAACAATCAATCTGGCCGGTGAGGCACTGAAACCCCATCTCGTTGCACAGTTATTCACGCGAACGGCGGTACAGGACGTATGCAACTTGTACGGCCCCTCGGAGACGACAACATATTCAACTTGGGTACGCATGAACCGGCCAACGGGTTTTGCCGCCCATATTGGCCGCCCGATTGCCAATACCCAAATCTATCTCCTCAACACCAATGGTCAGCCAGTCCCGTTCGGCGTTGCGGGAGAAATTCATATCGCCGGAGCGGGTGTCGCCCGCGGTTACCTGAACCGCCCGGAACTGACGGCAGAACGCTTCCTGCCCGATCCGTTCTCCGACATACAGCACGCCCGCATGTACAAAACCGGCGATCTGGGGCGTTGGCGGCCTGACGGCAATATCGAATATCTCGGTCGCAACGATTTTCAGGTCAAAATCCGCGGGTTTCGTATCGAACCGGGGGAAATCGAGGCTCAATTAGTCCAATGCCACGGGGTACGCGAAGCCGTGGTGCTGGCGTGTGAAAACGGTTCAGGGCAGAAACAATTGGTTGCCTACCTGCTGCCCCGGGCGGGGATTGAACTGGAGCCAGCCGAACTGCGCCGGCAGCTCGCGCAACACCTTGCCGACTATATGCTGCCCAGTGCCTTTGTCACGCTCGATGCCTTCCCGCTGACGCCTAACGGTAAACTCGACCGTCAGGCATTGCCCGCACCGGATCAGTCTGCCATTGCGACACGCGGCTATGAAGCCCCCGTCGGTCACACTGAAGAGGCACTGGCCAAGATCTGGCAAACCCTGCTGAAAATAGAAAAGGTCGGTCGCCATGATCATTTCTTTGAACTCGGCGGCCATTCCCTGCTCGCGGTTCAGCTCACCGCACGGGTACGCCAGAAGCTGGCACTGGAACTCACCTTGCCGCAACTTTTTGCCCATCCCGTCCTCACGGATCTGGCTGCCGTGCTCACCGACACTTTCATGGTTACACAAACAGCGGTAACGCCAACAATAGCAACGCAAACGCTGATCCCTGCCGCCGATCGCCGCCAACCGTTGCCGCTCGCTTTCGCCCAGCAACGCCTGTGGTTCCTCGCCCGGCTCAATCCCGCCGCCAGTCTGGCCTATCATATTCCGGCACGCCTGCACCTGTGCGGACAACTTGACCATTGCGCATTTGCGGCGGCCCTTGATCGCCTTGTCGCGCGGCATGAAAGCCTGCGAACCCGTTTTGTGCTGGCGGATGAACAGCCTTACCAGCACATCGCTGCCGCAGAGAGCGGATTTAAGCTGACTTATCAGGATCTGCGCGGATTAGACAACACCGCCCGCCTGAACCGTATTGACGAACTCACGGAACGCGAAGCCCGAACCCCGTTCGATTTCGCCCACGAATTACTGATCCGGGGTCAATTGCTGCAACTGGCGGCCGGAGAACATGTGTTGATCCTCACCCAGCACCATATGATCAGCGACGGCTGGTCGGCGGGGGTCTTAATCCGCGAACTGGGGGTACTTTACCGTGCTGCGCTCGAAGGACAGGCTGATCCGCTGCCACCCTTGCCGATTCAATATGCCGACTATGCCGTCTGGCAACGCGAGTGGCTGCGGGGTGACATGCTCACCGCGCAACAGAATTTCTGGCAACAGCAACTGCAAGGCGCACCGGCACGGCTGGATCTCCCCACCGATCGGCCACGTCCACCCGAACAACGTTATACCGGCAACCACGTACCCGTTCATCTGAATGCTGACTTATTGTCCGCACTCAGGGCGCTCGGCTTGCGTCAGGGCACCACGTTATTTATGACCCTGCTGGCCGGCTGGGGGATCGTGCTTGCCCGCCTGAGCGGTCAGGATGATATCGTCATCGGCACCCCCGTCGCTAACCGCCAGCGCAGTGAACTGGAAGGGTTAATCGGACTTTTCGTCAATACCCTGCCATTGCGTGTCGAACTGGCGCATTGCCCCACCGTGGCGGAACTGCTCGCTCACGTCCGTGAACGGGCGCTGGCAGCCTATGCACATCAAGACCTGCCTTTTGAACAGTTGGTGGAAACGCTGCAACCTGAACGCAGCCTGAGTTACAGCCCGATCTTTCAGGTCATGCTGGCGCTGAACAATACGCCCGCCCAAACCTTCGAATTACCCGGTTTGTCCGTTTCGTTGCTGGAACAGCCACACCGCAGCGCACACTTTGACCTGACGCTATCACTGAATGAAACGTCACTGAATGAAACGTCATTGAATGAAAGCCGGGATGGACTCGGGGGTTATCTGGAATATGCCTCGGATCTGTTCGACCGTGCGACCGTTGAGCGCATGGTCGGTTATCTCACCAACGTGCTGACCGCGATGGCGGCCGACGAAACACAGGCCATTGCCCACCTGCCGATGTTATCCGTTTCGGAGCGCCGGCAGTTACTGGTCGATTTCAACACCGCTCAGGTTGATTTCCCGCCAAATGCGCTGACTCATCACCGGTTTATTCATCAACAGTACATTCATCAACAGCTTGAAGCACAAGTCCAGCGCACGCCGGACGCAACCGCCGTGGTCTTTGAGGGGCAATCACTGAGTTATCACGAGCTGAACTGCCGTGCCAATCAACTGGCACACAGCCTGATTGCTTCTGGCGTGCACCCTGATGATCGGGTGGCGATTTATGTTGAACGGGGGTTGGACATGATCACCGGCCTGTTCGGGATCTTAAAAGCCGGTGCTGGTTATGTCCCGCTTGATCCCGAATACCCCACCGAACGGTTGGCCTATCAATTATCGGACAGCCAACCGGTCACCTTGCTGACCCAAAAGCGATTACAGCGACGTTTACCCATCGATTTGCCGCAGCAAGGCATCCCTGTCTGGCTGCTGGACGATGAAACGCAGCAAGGCAGGATGGCAAAACAGCCGGAACATAACCCGGACAGCAAGCAAATAGGGCTACAGCCCCATCATTTGGCCTATATCATCTACACTTCCGGCTCCACCGGACACCCAAAAGGCGTCATGCTGGAACATCACAATGTCGCGAGCCTGATCCATGCCCACTGTCAGATCAGTCAGCCCCGATTGGGCGACCGTATTCTGCAATTTGTCACCGTGGCGTTTGATATTTCGGTATCGGATATTTTCCCCACGCTGGCATCAGGTGCGACGCTGGTGCTGCGCCCGTCCCACATCAAAATACCGGATCGCACGTTTGTCGATTTCTTGCGTGAACAAAAAGTCACTATCCTCAATATACCAACCGCCTTCTGGCACCACTGGGTGCAGGAGATCGTCGCCGGACGCGGGGGTTTCAGTCCTTATCTGCACACGGTGATTGTGGGTGGTGATAAAGTGGAATACCGCTACTTAATGGACTGGCTATCGCGCCCGGAGACACAATCCTGCCGTTGGTTCAACGCCTATGGCCCCACCGAAGTGACCGTCACCGCCACGACCATGCGGATAGATAACAAAACAGCGTCAACGATTATCGACAACATTACCGACAACATTCCTATTGGCCGCCCGTTATCCAATACCCGCATCTATATTTTGGATACCTTCGGTCAGCCCGTGCCCATCGGCGTGAGTGGGGAAATTTATATCGGTGGCATGGGGGTCGCCCGTGGTTATTCGAACCAACCGGCACTGACGGCAGAGAAATTTGTCACCGATCCCTTCAGCGATCAGCCCAATGCCCGTATGTATAAAACCGGTGATTTGGGGCGCTGGCGGCCTGACGGCAATATCGAGTACCTCGGCCGCAATGATTTTCAGGTCAAAATCCGCGGTTACCGCATTGAACCGGGGGAAATTGAAGCCAAGCTGGGACAATGCCACGGCGTGCGTGAAGCCATCGTGCTTGCCCGTGAACTGGCTCCCCAAAAACTGTCTTCCCAAAAACGGTCTAGCCAAAAACGGTCTAGCCAAGAAAACATGCCGGCTGAAAAACGGCTGGTGGCCTATCTGCTCGCTGAACCCAATGTGAAACTGGTGCCGATGGAACTGCGCAAACAACTTGCGCAACACCTTGCTGATTTTATGCTGCCCAGCGCCTTTGTGATCCTCGACGCTTTCCCGCTGGCACCCAATGGCAAACTCGACCGTAAAGCCCTGCCGATGCCGGATCAGTCGGCGATCGTGACCCGCGCTTATGCCGCCCCCACCGGCGCGGTGGAAATCGCACTGGCCGAGATTTGGCAGGCATTATTAGGATTAGAAAAGGTCAGCCGTTATGACCATTTCTTTGAGCTGGGCGGTCATTCCCTGATGGTGGTCAATCTGATTGAACGGCTGCGTAATCAGGGTCATGGCCTTGATATCCGCACGGTATTTTCCGCTCCCGTGCTGGCTGAAATGGCGAAAGCCGTGTGGTCAGTTCAGGACAACGCGACCCCATTCACGGTGCCGCCTAATCTTATCCCGGAGGGTTGTACCACCATCACGCCGGACATGTTGCCGTTAGTTTCCTTAACCCAACATGAGATTGATACCGTCGCGGCAACGATCCCCGGCGGGGCTGCCAATATCCAAGATATTTATCCCCTCGCGCCATTACAGGAAGGCATGCTGTTTCACCACCTGTTGCAGACCGAAGGGGATATTTATCTGTTACACATTTTACTGGCTTTCGATACCCGTGAACGTCTCGATATCTTTCTGGCGGCTTTGCAGCAACTGATTGACCGCCATGATATTTGGCGTACCGCCGTCTGCTGGCAGGGATTGAAACAACCGGTACAAGTTGTCTGCCGTCAGGCACCCCTGCGCATCGACACGTTTATACCGGACAATATGCCGGACAGCGACAAGGACATTCCGTCTCAATTACAGGCGCATACTGATCCCGGCCAGCGCCGCCTTGATGTGAGTCAGGCACCACTGTTATCCGCCGATATCGCCCATGATCCACAGCGGGGAGAATGGTTGTTGGCCTTGTGCTGCCACCATATGCTCAATGACCACATGTCGCTGGACGTTATCATGGCGGAAATCAACCAGCGACTGCACCCGCGTCCCAAACACCGATCCCCGCCGCCTCTTCCGGTACTGCCTTACCGTCAGTTTATTACCCAATCCTTGCGGGTGCCCATGTCAACCCATGAAGCCTATTTCCGTGAGATCCTCGCCGATGTGGACACACCGACTGCGCCTTTCGGGATACTGGCGATCAACCGTGGAGAGAAAACCGTGACAGAAGCCGTACAGCCCCTGAGTGCTGCCTTGTCCAAGGCGATCCGCACGCAGGCACGCCGTCAGGGAGTCAGCCCCGGCGTGCTGTTCCATGTTGCGTGGGCATTAGTATTGGCAAACGTCGAGTTGGCAAAAGCAAGTGCAAGGAATGATGTGGTTTTCGGCACCGTCTTACTGGGACGTATGCAGGGCGGGATAGGCCTTGATCAGATCTTGGGGCTGTTTATCAATACCCTTCCGGTCAGGATACGGCTGGCGGGAAACAGCGTACAAGAAACCGTGCAAACTACCTACCGCAGTCTGACCCGGCTTCTGGAACATGAGCAAGCCCCACTGGCATTGGCTCAACGCTGTAGCGGTGTCACTCCGCCCCTGCCACTCTTCAACGCCCTGCTCAACTATCGCCACAGCCGACCGGGTTCAACCCGCAACACATGGGAAGGCATACGCCTGCTAACGGCACAAGAGAGGACTCACTATCCCCTTTACTTGGCGGTGGATGACCGGGGTAAAGGCTTCCGATTAGCAGCCCAAACCGTGGCCGGCATTGATCCCGCCCGCCTGAACACGGGTATGATCAACGCCCTGACGGAACTGGTTGACGCATTGAACACCGCGCCCCACCAGCCAATCGAGAACCTCCCCATTCTGCCCGCCGCCGAGTTTCGGCAGTTGTCGGGTAACGTCACGGGCACCCCCGAACACCCGGCACTACCTGTCTCTGCCCCGTCTGCTGTGGCGACACTCGGCGATGAAGCCCCTATCGGCGACGTGGAAATCGCACTGGCTGAGATCTGGCAGGCGTTGCTGAAAACTGAACAGGTCAGTCGCCATGATAATTTCTTCAAGCTGGGGGGTCATTCACTGGTCGCGATACAACTGCTGTCCCGGATGTATGCGCAAGGTATGCCAGTTCCGCTGGCGGCGTTATTCACTCACCCAACCCTGTGTGAATTGGCGTTGGTTGTGCGGGAGACTTGTGCGGGATATAAGTCACAGGATTGAAATGGTCAGGCACTGCCTTATTCCTCGCAACGCGGAGAATAAGGCGTTTTCAAATTTAAATGTTTCACTCTATCCACCACACTTAAAACGATAGCATCCATTTTGATATTCCCACTGACCATTGCCTGCCGGTCGTAATGCCATAAATCGCC
>NZ_JAQRFK010000059.1 GCF_028598745.1 Xenorhabdus sp. IM139775 | reverse complement strand
CCATCAGCTTTATTGTCTTCTCTTTCTGCTTCTTTTGGCGGGCGTATACTTTTGAGTCTGGAATGGACTTTTCCAGCGCATCATGGCCACAGTTTGTACAAGGGATAGCGATTGCCTGTTTTATCATGCCACTCAATGTGATTATTTTATCTGATATCCCTCAGGAAAAGGTCGCTTCAGCGGGGAGTTTGTTTAACTTCTTCCGAACCCTGGCTATATCGATAGGTACATCGTTAACCAATACATTATGGTCTCAACGTGAAGCTGTTCATCATTCACAACTAACTGAAAATATCACACAAAATAACTTTCTCGTTGATTTAGCCTATCAGGATATCAAGCTACTAGGATTATCTGACCTACAGGCAACTATTTTTCTGGCGAAGAAAATCACCAACCAGAGTTTAATTCTGGCAGCCAATGAAATTTTTTGGCTCTTTGGTTTTATTTTTCTGTCACTAATTTTGATTCTTTGGTTAGCCAGATCGAATTTATCATCTACATAACCTGAAGATTTACCCCTTTTTCATGAGGAAGTTGTTCTTCGGTAATACTATGTATGCTCTGTTTATTAATATTATAGAGGCATTGAGACGTCTTACAGTTGAACTGTAAATTTTGCTGAATTATATGCTTAAGATCAGAAGGACGTATTCCATAGGCCATTTTACATGTCCGGCTAAAATGAGCGGTATCAGAAAAGCCACAGTTATTAGCGATCAACGTTAAGGAGTCGGTCATATGAATTTCCCCAATAGCATCACTTAAGCGTAACCATAACAAGTAAGCACGAAAATTAATCCCTAATTGATCACGGAAAAGATGTAAGAAACGGCTTTCAGAAAGGTAAATTTTATCAGCCACTTGACGGGATGAAATTCGCTTCACTGATAGCGATTCGATAAACGAAACTGCTTTCAAAATACGTTTATCAAACTGACAGTGGCATGGCAGGTATGGTCTAAGCAACAGGTAAACAGTGAAAGTATCCGGTTTTTCACCACAAAGAAACGACTTAACCAGATAATCTGTTATTGCCACAATGTCAGCATGCTCCAGCAAAATTACAGACAACTCTTCTGTGAGATGGCTAAATAGATGATAGTGTTCATCAATCGGTTCAATGAGCAATGTCATGCTACAGGTATTAGATGAATCCAACTTATGTATTACGTTTGAGGGAATCAGAAAACCATGAGTAGAGTGAGTTTCATTCTGTACTGATAAGGTTAACAACTCATGACGGTGTAAAGATAAGCTGAGTTGAATACAGGGATGTTGATGCCACTCAGTTGATATATTGTAAAGAAAGTTTAATTCACTAGTCGCATGTTTGTATTGCTGGATAAACTTAGGGGTAGTTGGAACATTTGATAGCATAGCTTCAATCCTTATCAACTAAGCAGTAAGTGAATGTAGTCTACCGTAATTTGCAATCGTACCTACATTAATCTCTTAGCTGATACATAGTCAATAAACAACCGTATGGAGACCCAATAATTCAACATCAAATAGGATTAATTTTTGTTTACAGTGTGTAATATTATTATAGTAATTATTTACCAATGCAAACAAAATAAAAACCTTAATTCTTTAACCTTGGCAAACCATTTATGCCAGAACAAATTCACTCACTATTTTAGTGTAACCTCTATTATTACTTGGAACTAAATTTTATTGCTTTCATTGAAATTGAAAAATAAAAAATAGCTCCTTATTATTTTATTTATACTTCTATCATTATTAATAACATAAGGATACGAATATGTCTAAAGAGTTATTTACCACAACTGTAGAGTCTGTAGGGCCTCTGAAAATGAAATGTTCCTCACGAAATTTTTCCTTCTATCTAGACGAACCAGAGCACTTGGGAGGGAAAAATGAAGCAATGACGCCTGTAGAAGCCCTACTGTCTGCTTTCGGTGCTTGTCAAAGTATGGTGGCAAAATTCTTTGCCAGTGCACATAAAATTAATCTGATTGATATTAAAATAGAACTAGAAGGTGAATTAGATCTTGATGGTATAAAAGGCATAAATAAAAACGCCAAACTGGGATTTTCAAAAATTACCTCCAAGTTTTATGTTAAAGCAGATAATACCGAACAAGAGATCCGCGATTTTATTGTTTTTGTCGAAAGTCATTGCCCTGTTCTCGATACGCTCGTTAATACGCCAGAAATTGTGACTGAGGTTTATCCGAATAAATAAACGTTTTTTATTACCCATAACTTGTCATGTTATGGGTAATATTTGGCAAGGAATTACCATCCTATATTGGCAGAAAAATCCGTTAATACCTCAACAAACTCGTCGGGATGGGAAATAAAAGGCGCATGGGCAGCGTTGCGCATCATGACGGAATGGGTTTGTGGCCATGCCCTGTCAAGTTGCGAAGCGATCTTACGCGGCACCAAACCATCAAGATGACCATAAAGACGCAGGAAAGGTAATTGAAGCTGAGACAATTCCGCCCTTAGATCTTCAGTGCGTAGGATTTCCAGACCGGCATTAAGGACATCGACGGTCGGCATCTGCTGGTTGAGTATCACTGATTTTAGTACACGGGCATCCTGACGGGCGCTGTCTGTTCCTAAGGTCTGCAAAGCCAGGAAGCGTTCGACCGTCTTCTGGAAATCGGCACTCAATTGATGTTCAAATGCGCTCAGAACCTCCGGCTTAATCCCCGGCCAGTCGCCATCAGCACTGAATTTCGGCGAAGAAGCCACGGTGACCAAACCCGCGACATGTGCCGGATGATCCAATGCAATCCGGCTGGCGACCAATCCTCCCAAAGACCAACCTAGCCACAAGGCATTTTCCGGTGCCTGTTGCCATACCCTATCGGCGATGTCCGCCAATGACATGGCCGGATACGGTTGGCTGCGCCCATATCCCGGTAAGTCCACCAGATGCAAACGAAAATGCGAAGCCAATCGCGTTTCCACTAAACGCCAAACCTCAGCGTTTAATCCCCATCCGTGCAGCATCACAAGATCACGCGGTGCTTCACCGATTGTCTGCCAAAACAACTGATCCATTGTTATTCTCTCTTTTATTTATGTGTCACCAAGGAAGGAAACTATGCTAACAATGGTTGGATACTGTTGGCTATGCCATCAAAATTTGTATTTTGCCCATCACGGAATCTGCCACATCTGCCTCCGTCACTTAAAGCGGCTGCAAAATGTCTGTCCGCGCTGTGCTCTGCCCTCGGCAACCGGCAACCTTCCCTGTGGCCGCTGCGTGAAGAATCCACCGCCGTGGCAATATTTGATCGCCATTACGGATTACATGCCACCACTAAGCCAGCTTATCCGACGGTATAAGTATCACAGTACCCCACAACTCGCGCCGGTGCTGGCACGCGTGTTCCTGCTGCATTGGCTGCAAGGCTATCGTGAAGGCCGCTGGCATAAGCCGGATAGCATACTGGGCATTCCCCTGCACAGCAGAAAGCGCTGGCAACGCGGGTTCGATCAGATTGAACTGATTACCCGTTCCCTGTCACGTTGGCTGCAATGCCCGTATCAATCCGGTTTTTTGCGCCGCTCACGTGCTACACTCTCGCAACGCGGGTTATCCGCCGCCCAAAGGAGAACCAACCTTAAGCAGGCCTTTCAGTTACAGGGCGATTTTACCGATCAACATGTCGCAATTTTCGATGATGTGATCACCACTGGCACAACGCTGCATGAGGCTTCACAGTTGTTGATTCGTGCCGGCGCTCGTTCTGTACAGGCTTGGGCAATATGCCGAACCTTGTAGTTCCTTTATAAATGGGCGTATTATAACCAACTATAACAGTCAACTATTGAGCAAATGCCATGATTAATATTACTGAAGCAGCGCAAGCACATTTTGCCAAGCTACTGGCAAATCAAGAACCGGGCACCCAGATCCGCGTTTTTGTCATTAATCCGGGAACCCCGACCGCTGAATGCGGCGTTTCCTATTGCCCACCGGATGCTGTTGAAGCCACTGACATCGAATTGAAATTTGATCAACTTTCTGCTTATGTTGATGAAATTAGTGCACCTTTCCTGGAAGAAGCCGCTATTGATTTTGTCACCGACCAACTGGGTTCTCAACTGACCCTTAAAGCCCCGAACGCCAAGATGCGCAAAGTGGAGGATGATGCACCACTGATTGATCGTGTTGAATATGTCCTGCAATCGCAGATCAATCCACAGTTGGCGGGGCATGGTGGTCGTGTCAGCCTGATGGAAATCACCGATAAAGGTTATGCTATCCTGCAATTCGGTGGTGGATGTAACGGCTGTTCAATGGTCGATGTCACGCTGAAAGAAGGGATTGAAAAGCAGCTATTACAGTTATTCCCTGAATTAAAAGGTGTGAAAGATCTGACTGAGCACCAACGCGGTGAGCATTCATATTACTGATTTTTATTCTTGTTTTAACAATTTTTCTGTTTCCAACATTTTCTATCGGTATTTCTGCGCCTTCCCAATGCTGATATTGGGAAGGTCGTCAGGTATAACCTGACGGCGATTAAGAATGAACAGATTGAAAATGAAAATTTGAGAAACGACATTGAGTATTTATGGACCATTTTCAAACAATAACGCCTGAACAGGCTTACCAACATTGGCTCGATAAAACCGCAGTCATGGTTGATATCCGCGATCCACAAAGTTTCCATGCCGGACACGCAGTCGGTGCGTTTCATCTCACCAATGAGACACTCAATCATTTTCTACAAGGCGCGGATTTTGACCAACCCGTCATGGTGATGTGCTACCACGGGCATAGCAGTCAGGGAGCAGCACAATACCTGATCAATATGGGGTTTGAGACAGTTTATAGTGTCAATGGCGGTTTTGAAGTCTGGCAAAGGGACTATCCTCACGCTGTCCATGCCCAATGAATATTTCACATACTGATTTTTAACCCTGTGCAATTCATTTCAACTTAAGGCAGAGATAAGACGAGCAATGATCCATATCACCTCAGTATCTAACCCTCGACTGGCTCAGGCCTTTATTGATTATATGGCGACGCAGGGCATTCATTTGACCATGCGCCCCACCAATGAGCCACCATTAGTTGAACTCTGGTTAGAAGACGCGAGTCAACGCAGTCAGGTTGAACGGGAACTTCGCGACTTTGCCCGCGACCCCCTGAATAAACGCTATCAGGCTGCCAGTTGGCAAACGGGTAAATCTGTCAGCCCTTTCAACTACCGCAACAACCTTAACTTGAGTACGCTAAAAAACCAGTCTGGCCCGCTGACGATTACCATCACCCTGCTCTGTATCCTCGTCTGGCTGTGGATGGCGATAGCGGGCGTGCCGGATGTCATGAAATGGCTGGCGTGGCCAGCCCACAGCGATCAGTATCTGGCGTTATGGCGCTGGCTCAGCCCTGCCCTGCTGCATTTCTCCCTGACACACCTTCTCTTTAATCTTGCATTGTGGTGGTATCTCGGCAGTCAGGTAGAGCAGAAGATTGGCACAGGCAAACTGTTTGAAATCACGATAGTCTCCGCAATTTTCAGTAGTTGGGCGCAATCCTTGTTCAGCGGATCGAATTTCGGGGGGCTGTCCGGTGTCGTCTACGCCCTGATCGGGTATGTTTGGCTGACCAGTGAAATGTCGCCCAAACTCGATACCAGCGTGTCCAGAGGGTTAATCGCTGTCTCTGTCATTTGGTTATTTGTGGGTTATTTCAATCTATTTTCATTCAATATCGCCAATGCTGCCCACGTTTCAGGGTTAATTATCGGATTATTGATGGGGCTATGGGATAATTTGCGTAAACCAAAAAAGCAATAAATTCCCCAAAAACCATAGATTTCAAGTTTCAGCATTGACTTGGAATAGAAGGGGATATTTTGGTCAACGATAATCCATCTATGCAAATATTAGGGGAATTTTGTGAAGCAAACTCAGCGACATGATGCAATAATCGAGCTAGTGCGCCTTCAAGGTTATGTCAGCACGGAGGAGTTGGTTGAACATTTTGAGGTTAGCCCGCAGACTATCCGACGTGACTTAAATGATCTCGCCGATAAAAATAAAATCCAGCGTCATCACGGCGGTGCCACGTTGCCATCCAGCTCCGTCAACACCGCTTACCATGATCGTAAGATCATGTGGTCGGATGAAAAAGCCCGCATTGCACAACAAGTTGCCACCCAAATTCCAAACGGCGCAACCCTGTTTATCGACATTGGAACCACGCCAGAGGCCGTGGCACATGCCCTGCTCAACCATCGCGATTTACGGGTTGTCACCAACAATCTCAATGTCGCAACACTGTTTATGGGCAAAGAAGACTTCCGCCTGATTTTGGCAGGGGGTGAAGTACGCTCCCGCGACGGCGGCATCATTGGTGAAGCCACACTGGATTTCATTTCCCAGTTCCGCCTTGATTTCGGCATCCTTGGGATCAGCGGCATCGATAATGATGGCTCACTACTGGAGTTCGATTACCACGAAGTGCGTACCAAGCGCGCTATTATCGAAAACTCCCGCTGTGTCATGCTGGTTGCCGACCACTCAAAATTCGGCCGCAGTGCCATGGTTAATCTCGGTAACATGAACCTGATTGATTTTTTGTTCACCGATAAAGCACCACCTGCCGGTATCCAGAAAATTATCGAACAGCACAGCGTTAAACTGGAATTGTGCTGATCGCTTCTTACACAATCGTTGCGTAATAAGAGCATAATCATGCCCCCACCTGAGGTTCGGGTGGGGTTTGCCCTCACCAATAATTCCCTCTCAAATTTGTATCCCACGAAATCCTTATTAATCTTAGAGATAAGATAGCGTTTTGTTAGCTATATCACGTGAAGGTGTTTTTTCTGAGTTAATAGTTGGCGACTGATGAATTTTTGATTACAATCCTTGAGCGAAAACGAACATTAAAGAACTGTTTCGAACATTTCAAAGGGGATGCGATGGAAACCAAAGACTTGATTATTATCGGCGGCGGCATTAACGGCGCTGGTATTGCGGCAGATGCTGCTGGCCGGGGACTTTCTGTCCTCTTGTTGGAAGGCCAAGATTTGGCCAGCGCAACGTCATCTGCCAGCTCCAAGCTGATCCACGGTGGCTTACGCTATCTGGAACATTATGAATTCCGTTTGGTCAGTGAAGCACTGGCAGAACGTGAAGTGCTTTTGAAACTGGCGCCCCACATCGCATTCCCGATGCGTTTTCGTCTGCCACATCAACCTCACCTGCGCCCGGCCTGGATGATCCGCATTGGCCTGTTCCTGTACGATAACTTAGGCAAACGTGTCAGCTTGCCTGGCAGTAAGGGGCTGAAATTTGGGACAAACTCAGTATTGAAACCCTCGATCACCCGTGGTTTTGAATACTCCGACTGTTGGGTTGACGATGCGCGTTTGGTTGTTCTGAACGCACAGGAAGTACAAAAACACGGCGGCGAAGTCCGTACCCGCACCCAAGTCACCCGCGCATGGCGTGAAAATGATCACTGGATGGTTGAAGCCAAAGACCTTAAGACCGGCGAAACCCATACTTGGCGCGCGAAAGGTTTGGTCAACGCAACCGGCCCGTGGGTGAAGAATTTCTTTGATAACGGCCTGCAACTGAAATCGCCTTACGGCATTCGTTTGATCAAAGGCAGCCATATTGTGGTGCCGCGTGTTCACGATGAACCGCAGGCTTATATTCTGCAAAATGAAGATAATCGCATTGTGTTTGTGATCCCATGGAATGACGAATTTTCCATCATCGGCACGACGGATGTTGAATACAAAGGCGATCCAAAAGAAGTCAAAATTGACGATAACGAGATCGGCTATTTGCTGAAAGTCTATAACGACCACTTCAAGAAACAACTTACCCGCAATGATGTTGTCTGGACTTACTCTGGTGTCCGCCCCCTGTGTGATGATGAATCTGATTCACCACAAGCGATCACCCGTGACTACACACTGGATGTGCAGGATGAACAAGGCCAGACACCATTACTGTCTGTATTTGGCGGTAAGCTGACGACTTATCGTAAACTGGCAGAACACGCCATGGATAAACTGGCCCAATACTACCCTAACGCGGGCAAGGCATGGACTAAAAATGGCAAGTTACCGGGTGGTGAGCTGGAAGGCTGTGATCGCGATGGTTATGCGCGTCTGCTACGTCAGCGTCACAACTGGTTGCCAGAAGGTACGGCACTGCGTTATGCCCGTACTTACGGCAGCAACAGCCAAATTATCCTGAAAAACGCAGAAGCACTGACCGATCTCGGTGAATGTTTCGGCCACGGTTTGTATGAAGCTGAACTGCGTTATTTGGCTGAACACGAATGGGTGACGCAGTCAGATGATGCTATCTGGCGCCGTACCAAACTGGGAATGTGGCTCACCGATGAACAGAAACAGCGTGTAGCGGACTGGCTGGCACAAAACGTCAAGGTTGCTTGACTGTAAGATTTATTTCGTGGAAAACGGCGATAGGAATTATCGCCGTTTTCCATTTCGCTTTATTCCTGCCATAAATTTTCGAAATCAATCATCCCTATTTTCTATTGAAATTTGCTTATTTTTTATTTCATTCCACTGGTTATTTAGCGCGCATGTTTTTGCCACCGTGATAGGATATTAGAAATCAAATCAGGAGATCTCTATGCTAAAGATTCGGGATGCAACGATAAAAGACGCTACGCGACTCTCCCAACTGCTTGAAACCAGCTATCGTTTTCACTTTTCTTATTTATGGCATGACCAGAATGAACTGGAAGAGTATATCGCAGGAGAATGTTCCATAGAGCAAATATCAACTTCATTACAATCTCCCGATCACAAATGGTTTATTGCCGAATCCCAACCTGCTATCGGTTCAAATAGAATGGCTTCAAAGACCAGCGATTCCAATATTGTTGGCCTCAGTAAAATCGTCTTAAACCAACCTGTTCCTGATAAAGATATTACTGGCATCTATTTGCATAAACTTTATCTGATGCCAACGCTAACCGGACAAAAACAGGGCGATCAATTATTTGATCATGCAGTAAAATTTGGACATGAACAGGGGCAAAAGTGGCTTTGGCTGGAAGTATTGGCGCAAAACACCTCTGCCATCAAATTTTATGTCCGAAAAGGGCTGGAATGGCAAAAGGATATTATTTTTTCCAGCCCGAAACAGCAAAGTACAATGCATATCATGGCTAAGCATCTATCCGATGAGATTCAGTAGCCAAAATTAAGGCCATTACTCCGGTTTTGCCAACGTATGTACACTCTTGTGCACCGTTTTTTCTATTCTTGCCATCTCCGATTCGTAAATTAAAAATCGAGACCGCAGATCCTGTAACTCTGCCAACTTCTCCTCTGGAGATAGAAAAGAGTATCGGATGCTATTAAATACCGCTTTTTTGATATCGGCATATTGTGGCTTGTAGTTTGTGACAAAAATTAAAAATTCATGCGTTAAGTCACTACGGAAAACCCCTGGATCATCACTTGATATCACAAAAGGCACGCCATAACGTTGATAAAGTTTTATCGGGTGCTCGTTTCCTCTCACGCCAAGAATAAAGTCATTACTCGTCAGGTTAATTTCAATCGGAATGTCCTTGTCTCTCAGTTCTTGCAGTAATGTTAATGTGTTCGCCTCCATGGCAATATCAACGCCGTGGCCGATTCGATTTGCTCCTGCAATATCTACCGCATATCGAATATGATTTGCCAGACTCTCTGGCGGAACCATTCCGCTAGCCAATTCCCCCGCATGCAGAGATAAGTGAACATCCGGAAAAAGCCTTTTTAGATAGCGAAACATCAGCATGTACAGCTTATAGTCACGAATTGCGATGTAACCGTTTTCCGGCCCGACAATATTCACACCGACAATTTTTTTACTGGCATGTGCTGCCGAAAATGCCGCATATAAACTTGAGAATACCGTAGCGCGTGGCGTATTACGAACGGCATAGGATTGGAGCCGGATACGAAATTTATCATCATCCAACCCTGAGATCGCAGCTTCTTCAGTTTGGATATAATCAGAGATGCCCTTCGCAACAAGTGGATCCTTAGCCATAAAGTCCGCATAAGGTGCCAGCGCTGCGAAAACGCGATTTTCATCGGCATCCGGATCTAACTCATCAAGCGCTTTAGCCAGATCTGGATACTTAAAAGCAGGTGCCTTTTTTAACATGATTTCCAGATACTGAACATTTTCATATTTGGCGCGATTTTTTAATTTCGCCAGCCCATCCATGAAAATTTGATGTGACAACGGACTGAAATAATTAAAGGTATCAAAAAACTGCTGATCCGGCGCCTTTTGCAAATGATAATGATTATGGAAATCTTTGTCTGACCACGCTTTCAACCATTTTCGATAGAAAGCATTGTTTGCAATGACCGCACGCTTATCGAGACAAACTGACTGATTTTTCTGGGGAAGATGATTTTTCTGCCGTGTTTCTACTTGATAAATTTCGATGTTAAGTTTTGGCTCAGATCGATCATAAATGCAGTATCCCTGATGACCAACCCAGTCAAGATAGGTTTCGGCATAGATTGCACCAGAATAATGAATATGGATATCTGCGCCTTTGGGCATCATTTTCAATGCCATTGTTAACTCTGCAATATCCGGATTATGGGTTTCAACCAGATGGTGAAAAAAGTGTGCAGTCGCTGCTTCATTTTCCTTGGCTAACGTGGTATTTACTTCATCAGCATGAGCCAGACAAGGAAATAACATCAACAAAATGATGACAATAGGTAAGGTATTCATAACCCTTTTTCCTGATTTTGATATTTGTTGAACATTATGCAAATCCAAGAAGTTTTATTAATCAAGGATAAACACATCATCCTATATAAAAAAACAAATAACAAGATGACTGTAAAGTCTAGCTCGCATGTTGTACGAACCTCTTGCCTTATGTTAATTTCATTATGATCTGCACAAAATGATTCATTACCTGATTATATATTAATATTTATAACAGCCATTTTACCCATTAATTATATTAATTAATATAATCACAAACACCTAAAAAAAATCAAAGACAATAATATATAAACAAATAAAAACACAAAATAATCACCTGAATTTAAGGCCAGATTTAAAATACAAAATATACTTTAATTATCTCTTTAATTTCTAATGGTACTAATACAAAGGAGATAAAAAATGTTCACAGTAAATTATTTTGACAGTTTTGCAGCATTAGTTCTATACGCAGCAACTATGTATGATCAATATCCGAATGACATTATGCCCCCGCCAGATCCACGCATAGAAAAAGATGGCTGGAAACTAAGAGCTTATATTTCTTGTAATTATTATTACACCTTTATGAATACCAAAACAAATAAGAAAGAACTAATATTCTCTGATGATAGAGTGAATCATGGGTATATAGCAGAGAGAATAGAAAATCCCGGAGAATACTTCGTCGCTCTCCGAGGAACCAAAACCTTTGAAGAAGCTCTAAAGGATCTCAATGTAGGGTATATACAGCCTTGGCCTGATACACCGGAGCAATCGGTCTTTGAGGGGTTTTATTCTGTGTATAAATCACTGAATCTGGTTGTTCCTGACAATACAACGGGTATTGATTACTCCCAACTCGAACTCGCAGATGCCATCACACAACTTATCGGCGTAGCTAGCTGTTGTACGATATCAGGTCATAGCCTTGGCGCTGCGGTGGTAACTTATCTCATGAGAGATATCTACAATAAAGCCCCTTATTATAGGTCTTGCTTATTTGCCAGCCCAAACGTAGGAAATGATGAATTTGTTGAATATGTTAGTGAACACTTTAAGGATTACAACGTTCTTAATTATATCAATGATCTCATTCCTGAACTTCCGCCTAATTCCGAACAGCTACCAAATGTCATTACACTGTATCCGAGAGACGATGTGATAATTGATGATTCAATTACTTGCAAACATACTATACTGACTTACCTTGCTTTAATAAATAAATATAAATTTTTCGACGTGCTTGATGGAGATTATCCGATAGATCAGGCAACATGGAATGAGTGTCTAAGGGTGTCATTACAGGAAGAAATGACTAAATAATAAAAATAGTGAACATCATCTTTATGATTATGGGACTTCCTTACGCCTCGCAACGCGAGGCGTAAGGAAGTGAACTATGATTTTTAAATGTTATAGATAAATAAGCATCTGAAAATATAAACAAGATTTATTATTAGATATGACAATAAAAAACCAAAAGCTGATCCTTTTAAATAAGATCCACTCTATAAGATATTTTATTGATTCATGTAAGAATAAGGTGCAGAATATAGCCTAATTATCATGGGGCGTGATAAATAGCGCAGCAAAAATCACTAACAATACAGAAAAATACAGTGCGCAGACAGAGATAATCCCTCCATCTTCCCTATATTCTCCCATAATAGCAATTTTTATATATTCAATAAAAAATTTAAATATATATTCAAAATATTGATAATATTAGACTTTATCATTTTTTAAATTTTCATTTTTTTCTCAATTGTGATATTAATCCCCTTTCTTTAATTCGCTTATTGCGATTTATGTTCAAATTTATGAAAATAAATAGTGATGGATAAATACTTGTAATGATGAGTCAAACATTCATTAAGAAAGAAGGGATCGCGCAGTCATTTCTGGCTCGTTATCTCCTCTCTGAACAATGTGGTAACCGCCTAAAAACCATAGAATTGCTGTCTAAAGAATGTGGATTGTCGGTGGGCTTAATGCAAGCAGCATTAAAATCGCTTGAACAGGCACAGGCGGTTGGCATTAAGCGTCGTGGCCGTAATGGTAGCTTTCTTGCGCAGATAAACCACAAATTACTCTTGGAATATGCCGATATCGGCAATGTGGTCTGTGCAATGCCGCTCCCTTATACCCGTGCTTATGAAGGGCTGGCAAGTGGCTTAAAAGCATTGTGTGCAAGCATTCCTTTTTACTTTGCACATATGCGTGGTTCGGATATCCGCATAGAATGTTTACTGAACGGCGTTTACGACTTGGCAGTAACATCAAGACTTGCCGCAGAGCAACACCCAGAACATAAAGATCTATATATTGCGCTTTCACTAGGGACACAAAGTTATACAGACAGGCATAGGTTAATCTTTCGTCACGGCGAAATGGACACGATCCGCCGCGTTGGGTTAGACAGTACCTCAGCAGACCAAAAAATAATGACAAAGCAATATTTTGCGGGAAAAAAGATTGAACTGGTCGAGGTTTCCTATCATGAGTGCCTAAATCAAATTATTAAAGGGCACATTGATGCAGCCATCTGGAACGTTGGACAAGGCCATGAACTCATCGCACAGGGCCTGATGACCCTGCTTCCCGATGACAGTGAATGTTTTATTAAAGCATCTGAAGCCGTTATCCTTGTCCGCAAGGACAATATTCCTATCCAGCAACTCCTGCATACTATGGTTGATCGGGATCTGTTGCTGATCCATCAACAAAACGTCGTCGCTGGCATTATCGAACCCGTTTATTGAAATTCGATCAGCCAAAATAACTTATTGATTAACACCGATATATAACAAAAAGCAATGATAGAACAACGGTTAACTATCCTGCTGCAAGGTGGCGTTATTGATCAAGATATCCACGATAGCATGCTGGATGTTGTGCATGTTCTGGAAGATATCTGGTTCATCCCTATCCGTCATCCACAAGGTGAAATGGCGCTCACCCACATGGCTAGTGCTTTCATGCGCTCACGTCGTGGCGAAATAGTTTTCCCGTTGGATAAGGAAATATCGGCAAAACTTAAGCAATCTGAATACTACGATCAATTACTCACCGTTCATCACTCCCTCACCGAAAAATTTACAATTACTCTACATCCCAATGAAGAAGGCTATCTGTTAGCCAATTTATATGGTTTAATGTTTTCACTCGAAAGAGATTAGCTTCTGATTCCTATATAAATATTCAAAAAAATGAAGATTTATCCAGACAAAAAATTTGGCTTTTCGCACAGCTTTGCTGCTTTGCAACATGAAGGGAGTCCTATGTTTATTGAGGCATTAAAGAAACAAAACCCCAAATTGATTGAAGTTGCAAAAGACCTTTGGCAACAAGGTGCCATCTTGCCAGATACCTACCTCATTGATGTTGATCAGGTTTTGGATAATGGCCGGCGTTTGCTGCAAACTGCGGGGCAGTATGGCATCGAGCTCTATTTAATGACCAAACAATTTGGGCGTAACCCGTGGCTGACACAAAAATTGATTGAACTCGGTTATCGCGGCGTTGTGGCTGTCGATTTCAGGGAAGCCTACAGTTTGAGCCAGCATGGTATACCACTGTGCCACATCGGTCACTTGGTGCAGACCCCAACCCATTTAATCGAAACTATGCTCAAGCGGGAACCGAACATCATCACCGTATTTTCCCTTGAAAAAGCACAAGCGATTTCGGATATCGCGGAGAAATTGGGGAAAATTCAGCCCATCATGCTGAAAATATTTGATAAAAGAGACATCGCCTTTCCCGGCCAAGAGGCAGGTATTCCCTTTCATGAACTCGATACCGTCGTGGATGCCTTAAAGGGAATGTCAGGCATTAAATTGAGCGGACTAACGCATTTTCCTTGTCTGTCATGGGATCCTCGCTATCAGATAACCTTACCCACCATCAATTTGCTCACTCTCATTCGTGCGCGAAACCGACTGGAACAGCTCGGCATCACACTTTCGCAAATCAATGCCCCGGCCGCCTCAAGCTGCAATACCATACCATTATTGGCCAGATACGGCGCCACCCATCTGGAACCCGGCCATGCTTTGACCGGAACCATTCCCGCCAACTTCTGTGGTCGGGAGCCGGAACAGATTGCGATGGCCTATCTCACAGAAATATCCCATCACCAAGATGGTAATAGTTACTGCTATGGGGGCGGCTACTATAAACGCGGGCATATGAAACAGGCGTTGGTTTTTCCTGAACGTCCCCTATCTTCTGGCATCATCCCCACTAAAAAAGCACGCATACTGCGCTTGGGGGAGTCCTGCATTGACTACCACCTCCCATTGTCCGGCATTCATCCTATTGGCAGCCCGGTACTTATGTGTTTTCGCGCCCAAATTTTCACAACGCGCAGTGATGTCGCCCTCGTTTCAGGTATTCAGTCTGGTTCTCCAAAACTTGAAGGCATTTATGACAGTCAAGGCAATTGGAAAAATGATGGCTATGCTAAATAATCCCTCAACAAGGGCATTACAGATAATATTATTCCAGCATTAAATAATGTTATTTTCGCTATCGTGGATTTACCGCATGATCCGGCGAACCCTATTTTATAAAATACTAAGCCTCACCCAGCATTGATGCCGTTGAAGGTTAATGATCACTTGAGCGTAAAAGCAAATAACTTGATTGACGTTTCAGGCTACACCTATGTCCATGAACATTTGCATATCGACCTCTCTGATGCGAAAGGAAGCCTCGATTGTCGGTTGGATCAATACGATCTGATCGCAGAAGAACTTCGTCACCTCTACACCCTTGGGGTAAGAAATATCGTGGAGATGACCAATCGTTACATGGGGCGCAATGCGGCTTTTCTGCTGGATCTGATGCGTGATACCCGCATCAATATCATTGCCTCGACCGGCTATTATAAACAACCTTTCTTCCCTGCCCACTTCAATGAGTTGAGTGTACAGGCAATCGCCGATGACATGATCGCTGAAATCGAAACGGGCATTGATGGCACCGAATTAAAAGCCGGGGTGATTGCAGAAATCGGCTCCAGTCTCGACCACATCACAGCAGATGAGCAAAAGGTGTTTGCAGCGGCGGCATTGGCACATCAGATGACAGGCTGCCCCATTTCCACCCACACCACATTAAGCACCATGGGACGTGAACAGTTGGCGCTGCTGCAAGCGTTTGGTGTTTCCCCCGAATATGTGGCGATCGGCCACTGTGATCTGAGAGATAACTTAAACACCATTATTCCGCTGCTGGAAGCCGGGGCATGGGTGCAATTCGACACGATCGGCAAGAATAATTATTACCCCGACCATCGACGCATTGCCATGTTGCAGGAGGTTGCCAAACGCGGGCTGCTTGATCGGGTAATGCTTTCCCAAGATATCACCCGCCGATCTCATTTAAAAAGCAATGGGGGAAATGGCTTCGATTATCTGTTAACGGTATTCGTTCCCAAGTTGCTGGAAGCGGGTTTTTCCCAAAAACAGACAGACCAAATGCTGCGTGATAATCCGGCACGATTTTTCCAGGTTTTCAAAAAGCAATCCGATATGAAGAAACAAAGAGAGGGATAACAACATGAAATTTGTCGTTGGTGGGCAAATAGAGAAAGAGGCAATTGCCGAAGAAATTCGACGATTGGCGGGAGATAAAGCCATTTCCGTGACAATCATGAATGACATTGAAGCGGCGATGGCAATTAAAAATGGCGAAGCAGACTATTACTTTGGCGCATGCAATACCGGTGGCGGAGGCGCTCTGGCCATGGCCATTGCCCTTATCGGGCTGGATCAATGTGCGACCCTCGGAATGCCGGGAAAAATCCTGTCTAATAACGAGATCATTGCCCATGTGAAAGCCGGCAAGAAGGCATTTGGTTTCACGGGGCAGGATATTGATATCGTCTTGCCGATAATCATAGGCACCATCATCTCACTGTAAGGAGGCTATCATGCAACATTTCCATGATTTCCTGCTGAGATTGATGGAAGTTGACCCATTTAAAGCGGGATTATTGGCAGTCATTGGTGCCATTGCCGCGATGATGGCAAACCGTGGTATCGCCGTTTTCCATGATGGCCTGCGCCCACTTTTGCCGGAATACCTTGAAGGCCGCATGAGCCGCAAGGCACTCGCCGCGACCAGTTTCGCCCTGAGCATTGGCTTGGTTGTCGGTTTCGGCATCCCCTTTTCACTCACCGCCCCCATTGTCTTGGTTCACAGCCTGTTACTCGGTACAGACATGATAGGGATTTGGTGTGCCAACAGCCGGAAAGGCTTTATCGCTTCCGGCATCATTGGTGCCCTCTATGCCATCGCCTTACTGGCCGGCCTGCGTTCCGTGGTGGAACTGTTTGCCATGCTGCCCGTCAATTTCACCGATGACCTCAAGAAAGTAGGCGATCCGATTGTCGCCTGTTTTGCCCTGTTTCCTGCGATGGTCGTCGGCTACCAATATGGCTATCGCAAAGGGCTGTTGGTCATGTTCACCGCGCTGGCCGGCTATCTGGCCACCAAAGCCATTGGCCCATTGAGCTTTGGCGGCATGATCGAAAAACCTGTCAGCGTTGACCCTAACGGTGCCGCACTCTTACTGTCGATGATTGCCATGTTCTATTTTGCCATGCGTGAACGTCCAACACAGCCAGCGGAGCAAAAAGGCGCCAATGAAGTCTTGGTCGGCCTGTTTTCAACCCGCATAGAACGTATTCAGAAAAACAAATGGCTGTTGATCCTGTGCGGCGGCCTGACCGCCAGTGCAGCGACCATGTCTTTTAGCTTGCTGGCGGAAGGCCCTGTTTCCCTCCAACTGATGGCTCAAGGTGAGCAGACCAATGCCTTACTGGTCGCACTGGCACGTGCCATCAGCTTTATTCCATTAGTGGGCACAACGGCGATAGCCACCGGTGTTTATAGCCCGAATGGCATGAAATTTGTGTTTGTGGCCGGGCTGGCAACTAACAACCCGTGGATTGCCTTTGTCGCGGGCGGTATCACCATGTTCGTTGAAATTCAGCTACTGGCAAAAATCGCCATCTGGCTGGATAAATACCCTGGGGTTAAAGCATGCAGCGGACATATTCGTACCGCGATCACCAAAATGCTCGAAGTTGCCTTGCTGGTTGGTGCCATGATTGCTTCCAACGCAATTCTGCCGGGGATGGGCTTTATGATTGTGGCGGGTATTTACCTACTTAACCGCACATCCAAACGTCCTTTAGTTGAAATGGCGATCGGCCCAATCGCAACCATCATGGTGGGCATTTTTGCCAACATGCTCTTTTTGCTGGGAATCAAATAAGAAAATGCAAACCTGTCCATTGCAAAGTATGACGATGGCACAAGCACAGCAGCAGCAATTCAGGCTGGTCGATATCATCTGTCGTCACTTTCCGGGTGCTGATTTTCTTTCGCAGGGTGATCTGGGCTTAGTCCCAGATCTACACCAACCCCGAATGACCCGACGCATTGAGGCGGTGATTGCAGAATTTTTTGGCGCCGAAGCCGCCGCTTTTGTTAATGGAGCAGGAACCGGCGCCTTGCGCGCGGGGCTGGCCGCCTTGGTCAGCGCCAATTCAACGTTACTGGTGCATAACGCACCCATTTATCCCACGACCAAAACGTCAATTGAACAAATGGGACTGCGTGTCGTGCAGGCAGATTTCAACCACCCGGAGCAAATGGTGGCAGCCATTCAGCAATACCAACCCGCAGCCAGCCTTGTGCAGCATACCCGCCAGCAGATGTCTGACCGTTATTCCCTGCAAGCCGTCATCGACACCCTGAATCAACATGCCATTCCTTCGCTGGTCGATGACAACTACGCCGCCATGAAAGTGGCACACATTGGCTGTCAGTATGGCGCAACCCTTTCCACCTTCTCGTGCTTCAAGTTATTGGGGCCACAAGGTGTTGGAATGGTGGCAGGAAAACAAGCAGCCATTGATAACCTGCGCCACAGCATGTACTCCGGTGGTTGTCAGATACAAGGTTATCAGGCAATGGCGGCCTTGCGAGGGATGGTCTTCGCACCGGTTATGCACGCCATACAAGCGCAAGTGAATGACGAACTGGTGACCCGTTTAAATCAAGGGGAGTTGCCACAAGTAAAACACGCCTTTCTCGCTAATGCCCAATCAAAAGTGTTATTAGTCGAATTTCACGAACCGATTGCAGAAAAAGTCCTCACCACAGCCCATACACTGGGCGCACTGCCTTACCCGGTCGGCGCAGAGTCAAAATTTGAAATCCCGCCCCTGTTTTACCGCATTTCCGGCACCTTCCGCCAAACCGATCCCACTCTGGAAAAACGAATGATCCGCATCAACCCCAACCGTAGCGGCGCAGATACCGTTATGCGTATTTTACGGGAAAGTTGTTTGTTGGAATAAAAACTGTTGGTTGAAATATAAATAATTAAATAGATAAATTATCTATTCGCGTGACTTAATTTCTGGTGTTTTCTGGTAGGGAGAATTAAACGTCTTTTTATTTAAAATTACGCGTTATTGATGAGTTATTAGGGATTTATGCTTTTTATTATGTGATTGAGATGGACATTTTTTGTGTAAAATTGTCATATAATAACCTAATGATTAACAATAAGGTTTTTTCGTATGGATGACAAAGAAGAATTGATGCAGAAAATAAGTAACGCATTAACCCATAGCCCGGCCAGATCAGAAGATAAACTGGCTGTGATGATGATGTTTTGTTTTCAACTATTGTCATCAGCTCAGGCTGACGGGATAAACATGCGGGTTTCGGATGGCAGGGTTTTATCATTAAAGTTTGAATCAGGTAATTTGACACATTAAATTTAGCTTATAGGAAAGTGAAATGGATAAATTTTCAAATATTTTTGTTGATGGGGTCATGGTTTATGATGGAGAATTAAAACCATTATCTCAAACGGATGAGTACAGAAGAAAAAAATATTCTGACATTGAAAGGAAATATTCCAATATGTCATCTGATATAGCAATAAAAATATGTGATGATGAGGAGTATTATGCCCTGTTAACTCATGAAGAGATGGTTGATGCCGTAAAAAATTATTGTGGTAGTAATCCAAACTCATCATGGAAAGATAGTTTTTTTTCAGTTTCGGATTTTGTAACAACTTATACAGGCAGTCTATTAGATGGATATGCCTTTATGCGTTTGGCAAATGAATTAAGTAGCAATTTTGGTGTAAGAGTAACTGAATATATCGATAGATATGGTAATAGAAGTATAAAGCTGACAGGGCGTACCGGAGTTAGAAAATTTTTAAATGCTGCAAAATATAAAGCAAATCATTGGAAGATGATAGATATAGGTATAGGAACACAAGCAATGCGTTCTGGCGTAATTACAGTTTCTAGAAGGGTTCTTATTATTTCTGCCCTGTATAGATCAGTGGAATTACTATTTAGAGATGATTATGATATTTATGATTTTTTCGGAAATATTACAATGGATGTAGCGAAAACTGCGGTTGGAGCTTTGGCAGGTATAGGTTTTGCAGTTGGTGCTGGTATTTTTTTGGCAGGTGGTGCTGTTGCTTTAGGAATTTCTGCTGTGGCATTCATGGTTGGTGCCGGTGTGACTTGGATACTATATGAGCTTGATGATCGTTATAAAATTAGTAATAAATTGATAAACTACATGCGTGAAAAAGAGCTAGCTGAAGCTGATAAATTAGATTATCGTAAACAGCCATTCGGTTATCCTTATCCACGAATAAAATAACCGTTTAATAATAAAGAGGACTAGATGGATAATAAAAACAGACTAATTGCAGCAATCAGTTCACTTTCATTGTTTTTAATGATAAATGTTGCTCTCTTTTTTTCCATAGATGAACTTTTGTTAGTTTATCATCTTTCAGATGTTGTTGTGTTTTCATGGAGGATGCCGGCAATATTATTTTCTTATCCTCTAGTATGTTATTTTTGCATTGCTATATTTTATTATTTGTTTTTTTTAAAAATGCCAAAAAACAATGATTCAATTTTTAAGATTCTCACTTTTATTGGGGTTTTTGGTATTGCTATTAGTTTCCCAATGTCGTGGTATGCTGACTTAAAATTAAAAGAATATGGATATGTGACTTGCTATAAAAAATCATTTAACGCACCAAGTAAATATGTAAAAAATGAAAATCTATGTAACTAAGCATATATCTAATATATTCTTATGAATATTTTTAATAAACTCGGCCTTCCCATATACTATATGCGGAAGTTCCCGATGTTACATGACTCCATGATATAGATTTATAATTTAATGTCACCTTTTCATATGGCATCATATCATGATCATTTATAAAATCCTGATAGGTGCAAGATATATTATCAATAGTTTTCCATGTTATTTTTACTTGGTGAAATAGTTATAACAACGGATTAAATCCATTAGAAATCTATATCGGGGAACGTGTTGCTTATTAGTTGAATCCAGCCTTAGTTCCTTTCCTAAACGAAGTTCAGGTTAATTATGGATTTATGCTTTTTAT
>NZ_JAQRFK010000058.1 GCF_028598745.1 Xenorhabdus sp. IM139775 | reverse complement strand
AAGTCACTGATTTTATGCTGCATATTTTTATTCCGTATTGTCTCTTGCTCGTTCATACATTCTCTTAACGGGCATGAAGAGCCATTCATAAATCTTTCTGGTTTTCACATATATCTCTGTATCCACTTTCATGCCTGGCAAAAGAAACATATCTCTTTGCTGTTCTGTCATCACTGGCCGTACGACTATCCGAAAAAGCGCCTTACCTTTACCTTCACCGTTTGCCTGAACAGGTGGTGACATATTTATTGGTGCTTCTGATATTGTCTCTATGAAGCCTGAAATCTTTCCATGCCATTGATATGGGTATGCAGCTACTCTCATCTTTACTCGTTGTCCATTCCTCACATCACCGAGAGAATCAGACGGGGAAAGCAATTCAATTTTTGGGTTTGCGCCTTGAGGTATCAATACCGCTATTTGTTGGCCAGCTTTTACCCTCTCACCTTTATGGGCTGTTACGCTGGTTATCACTCCATTGAATGGCGCAACAATTAAATATTCTCTCTGCCTTTCCGCATTCAGAATTTTTTGCTCTATGTCGGCAATTTCAACTATGATTGATTCTCTCGTAGTGTCTAACTTCCTATCAATGTTAGATATATTTTTTTTCAGATCTAGCAACTCCCCTTGCAAGGTGACTATATTTACCCTTGCGGATGAGAGATTCACGGTTGCTGAATAATAATCTTTCTTTCTATCTATAAATTCAGAGTCAAGAGCAATACCTTTTTTCCTCAAGTTTTCATACAAACTGGATTTTTTTTCGAACCATCTTTTCTGCTCTTCTGAATCTTTTATAAGGATATGTAGGCTCTCTATTTCTCGTTCTTTATTTTTTATCTTTTCAGAAAGATAGTTCTTATTTTCTTCGGCTTCACTGGTGATAACATTAAGTCTTTTCAAAAGTGCATGCCGTTGCTTCTTTAAAAGTTCCGCTATTTCAAAATTAGTAGCGCCAAGATTAGTTTGAGTTTCACCACTCACAGAAAAAATGACTTCGCCCCGCTTAATTAACTTTTTTTCTAATGCCACTGATTGAATAATTGCACCATCACTTTGCGCAATTAATGACACTGCCGGGGGGTCATAAACCACAGAACCGGTGACATTTACTCTCTCACTATAAGAACCAAATGCAATCATCAATACAATAAAAGCGAGAGTTAGAATGCCTATCAGTAGGCAAATAGAGATACCTGATGGAATATTCAAACAAGAAGTACCGAGCCATCCTTCTCGTTTGTGTTGTAGAGCTTCGGTGCGATAAATTGAATTTTTATCCTTTTCTATGCTCATCGGAAACAAAAACCTTCTTGTTTTTAAAGTCTATGATTATTTTTCGGTTTCTGAGAAAGTTGTTTCCGATAAGGCCATCAACTTCACCCATATGTTGAAAATGTCCATCAACAATCACTGCGCCAAAACGCTCTGGTTTTCCGGCTATGGATTTAACGGTGAGCATTGTGGCTTCACAACCTTTATTATCCATTTCGGGATGAACCGCGAGACAGTTTGCAGGAGCGTAGGACTTAAGTCTCTCGCGCCATATCATGGAGACTGTGGCTCCTGTATCCAGAATCATACGGTACTTATGTCCAGACTGCTCGACATCAAAGTCCATGCCGTCAGTAGATATATGGAAAGGGAGTGCTGTGAAACCTTTTGGCGTCTTCGTATTACCGATAAAACTATCAGCTATAGTTAATAAATTTGATACATAATCCAGCGTTATCCGTTTATCTTTAAACACCCCCAAACCTGCAACGGGGACATCTGGCAATTTTCCCTGATTAGAAATCATTAGCCCCCATTGTTTAAACGGAGCTATGGTCACGTTTTTTAATTTAATATGATTTACGTCTAAAGAATCAGCCAGATACTTTATATTTTCCTGATTTTTTCCAGCCAAATCAGTGCTGGAATAAGTGCTTTCTTTTTTGAGTCTTTTTATTTTATTTATCTGAGAGTCGTAAAGGTGAAATCCCATAGCAGAACCGGTATCAACCATCGCATATATCGGCTGACCATCAATGATAAACGTTGTATAAGGAACAGAATATTTATCAAAGCTCAGTTTTAGTGTTACAGAATTTTCCACGCTAGCAATGGAAGGCTCAGAAAAGGTAGCGAGAATGAAAAATAAAAGTCTTGTTAACCAATAACTGAATTTTGCCATTGTTGGAACTCGCTATTTCTGGATGTTTTTCATTATCGCCTCTTCACTCACTCCAGCTGCAATCAGATGCGATGCCGCGCGACTGAGAAAAAGCCGCATTGATGAACAAAATACTGTTTTATTATGGAATCTGTTAGCTCGTGAAAAACGATTTACCAAGCGACCACCATGACAAACGTTAGCCCACACGCAGTCATTACAACCATGAGGTAACTCACTACTCAGTGAGAGATATTCTTTGACATTAGGTGATTCAAGCGCGTTTGCGAGCGTCAACTCGCTGACATGACCAATAGCATTGAAGATCTTATCAGAGGTCGAGCGCAAAGTGTCATCAATACGAAGTAAACCATCAGAGGTCACTGTAAAAGCATAAGCAGATTCAACATTAGCGCTCATACCAAGAACGCGGCTAAACTGATTATTGAGCATCGTACCAAGGTATGTGTTAAAGATCCTAACAAAAATCTTTGGTTGCCCGTCAGAAAACCATGCATCAAGCGCTTCATTAAGGAATCGACCAACACCTTTGGCGTCAATGCTATCAGTGTATTGATCATCGGGTATAAGGAAGTCGAAGCGCTGACATTTGAGAACCTCTGTGAAATGGCGATAAATCTCCTCACCATTAGCTTTAGCGTTCGCTACAGAGAGAATTCCTGGTTCTCCCGGAAGGCGTCCCTGTACCCAAGCGTTCTGGAGCATACGCAGGCCGTTAACGGTTCCTTCGTATGTACTTTTCCCTTTTCGATCCAATCGATGTCGATCATTGATATGTTTCGGGCCATCTATCGATATGCTTACATGTATTCGGTGTTTTTCAAAAAGCGTAATCCATTCATCATCAATTAGAATACCATTAGTCTGTAATGCCAGCACTAGCCGAGAATTGCCATAGTCACCCTTGCGAAGAGTCTCGCACATTTGATCAAAACGTTCTTTTTTCATCATCAATGGCTCTCCACCGTGAAAATCTACCTGAATAACTTCAATCTCGTTTTCTACCGCAGAGCGTTCAAAAAATCCCCTCAGTGCTACTACATTATCGAGAGATATAACCGGAGCACTATCGGCAGCCAGTGTGTTCCCCATGTTGAACACATAGCAATAAGTACAATTAATATTGCATCGTTCACTAATTTTAAGAATTACCTCAAGATGCTTAACCTTCTCACTTTTTACAATTGCCATTGTCATTCTCTCTCTATAAAGAAAAAGGAGGGGGAAATAATCCCCCCCTGCTACATTCATTACAAGGCCTTTCCAGTTTGCAAAAGCATTTATCCAACCTCCTGAAACTGTATCTAGCAGGCTGTCGGCAAGCTCTTTGCGTTGTGCTTTTTTCTCGTTTGAATTGGTTATCTGAGCTTTATTTTCTACTATTTCACGTTGTAATTTGTTCATGATATTTCCTTGTTTTTTGAAATTAGGAATCGATGCAGAAATTTGCAGCGACCCTCAAATCATAGTGGCTGTTAAATATTTGTGTCAACATTTAACAAAAAAATAACAAAATAATGTGATCTTGATTGTGATATTGCATATTAATTTTTGATTATGTATTTAATATTTAATTATTATGATAAAATAAAATAATTTTTTGATAAAAAATGATTTTTTCAGCTTGATTCTGACCGTTAGTCATCCCATGAGAATCAACCCACGCTTTCTTTGTCTGATAGTGTTGGCATACAACACTAATAATGGTTTCATTCAATACGGAGCGAAACAATGTCACTTTTTTTGCCAAAAAACTCTTTTTTACAAAGCAGTTACAACTTAATATTAAATCCTATATTTTCATTTATAATGATTTCCCCATCCAAATAAGACGACAACACAATAGCTGATTTCTGATAACCCCTGATAAAAAACAATCCCCTTATTACCCAAACACAAAACCCATACCCAAAAAATCAAAAAACACAATCCATTCAATTCGTTAAGAAAAAAACAAATGTCAACAAATAAAAATTATTCATTACAAATCGTTATTAGATATATTCTATAGTTATAAATTTATTGAATTAATGTGAGATGCCAAATACTATTCAGGCAAAATCCAACATCTAAACAACCCTTTTATTTATGCTTTCATAAGATTTCATTTAATAAGTAAAAACAACCATAAACAAAATAGAATATTACATAGAGAAACTTTAAATCCTCGGTCAAATGTAGGAGCTACTGTATGCAGCTTTTTCTCAAGGCATTAAAAGAATCTGGATTACAATTTTCTGTTTCTCCTGAATTGTATAAACAAGAAAATGAAAATACAGAAATAGAAACCCCTCAATTAACACAAAAGATTAAGGATATACTCCACAATATATTACCATTAAATACGCCTATTCCAATAACATCACACGTGGAAGCCACTGAAACAGAAGACTTTCCATTAACAGACATTCAATATGCTTATTTGATTGGGCGTAATCCTGGGCTGGAACTGGGCGGACTGACAAGCTGCCTATATACCGAATGGGATATAAAATCTTTAGATATCGCGTTATTAAATCATGCCCTGAATAAGATTATTGAATATCATCCCATGTTACGGGCCACTTTATCTTCGGACGGTCAGCAAAAGATTTTACCCACGCCATTAACCTATACCATTTCTACTCAGGATGGCAGGGCATGGCCAGGATCAGAAAAAGATAAAATGCTGGCAATATTTCGGCAGGAAATGGAAACGCAATTACTCCCTATGGATAAAGCGCCCACATTTGATATACGGGCAACCCTAATTAATGATGATATTACCCGCCTGCATATTTATTTCGACTTGATGTTTGTCGATATTCATAGTGTCCGGTTGGTATTACGTGACTGGTGGCAAATTTATCAAGGCCATAAACTCTCTGTTTTACCCAATAACAGCAGTTTCCACCGTTATATTAAATCAGAACGTTATTTACAGGGACAACCACAAGGGCTGCGGGATAAAACTTATTGGGAGAAACAGTTAGATAATTTACCTCAATCACCCGAATTACCGTTAAAAAATGCACCAGAGATCATTTCTCCGCCTGTATTTAAACGTTACAGCCGAAAAATACCTTCTGAAATACTATTAGCCCTGCGGAAAAAAGCGGAATTACGCCAGCTAACGTTGGAAACCGTGTTTCTCGGTCTATACGCAGAAGTGCTGCGCCAATGGTCGAAACGTCAAACTTTTACCCTGACTATCACTCAATTCGGGCGCCGCCCCTATTTTGATGGCATTGAAAATGTTGTCGGCAATTTCCTGCAACCGATGTTATTAGGCGTCGGGGGAACGGGAAAAGAAAGCCTCCATGATCGTTTGGTACAGATCCAGACTGATCTGATGCTGAATCGCTGGCACTGTTCCCACAATGGGGTTCAGGTTCTGCGGGAGTTGACCCGCCGGAATCATGGCAACCGGGCAGCAACTGCCTCCGTCGTATTTAGCAATACCCTGACGGCCGATTTGGATAACGTCGTCAGCGATATCGGTTGGGCGGAAGCAACCCAAGTTTATAGCAGTAATCAAACCCCACAAGTCTGGTTAGAGAACCAGATTGTCCGGGTTGATGATCTTATCCAGATTAACTGGAATACCGTCAATGAATTATTCCCTGACGGCATGGTGGAAGCCATGTTGGATGCGTATATGGCGCTGCTGGCGACGTGTGCGGAAGAGGATTCCGTCTGGGATAAAAACATCCCCTTGATGCAACTGCCTGCCTCCGATCGGATGGAGCGGGCACAAGCCAACGCAACAAATACCCCATTCGATCTCAGGCCCCTGCATGAAATGGTGTTACAGGCCGCAGCAAAATTCCCCGATGCCATTGCACTGATTCAGGGTGAAAAGCAGGTTACTTACGCAGAAATGGTTAATAAAGCCGCTGCCATAGCACACCAACTGCGAGCCGCCGTCCAGATTGATGCCAATGATATTGTCGCGGTTTCCCTGCCACAAAGCCCGGAGTTGGTCATCGGGTTACTGGCCGTGCTGATGTCAGGAGCGGCCTACGTCGCCATTGATCCCCAGCTTCCTGCTGAACGTCGGATGAGTTTACTCAGCCGCTGTTCAGCCAAGGGGATTGTCACTGATAGCTCGGTTTTTGCCCATGATGAATTTCCCCAGTTACTCCGCCTCAATCTGGATGAGTGTCCGGTGCCCAGCGCAAGGGAGACAGGGCAAACGACCACGCCACACGGGTTTTCCATGCCATCAATTCAGGGATTGGATGATCTGGCCTATGTCATCTTTACCTCCGGCTCCACCGGAGAACCGAAAGGCGTCATGGCTTCCCACCGTAATGCCGCCAATACGGTGGTTGATATTAATCATAAGTTCCGCGTCACCGAAAAAGATGCCGTGTTGTCTGTCGCACCGGCCGGATTTGATTTGTCGGTCTATGACTATTTCGGGCTGTTGGGTGTGGGCGGAAAAGTGATTTTTTCCCTGCCTGAAACGGCCAATGATCCCAAGATCTGGTTAGACCTGCTGATCAAACATCAAATTACCATCTGGGATAGTGTGCCGGCTCCCGTGAAAATATTGGTCGACAGAAACGGTTCCGCACTGTCCGAGACTCCATTAAGGCTAATCCTGATGAGCGGGGACTGGATACCGGTCGATCTACCGGAACGTATTCGGGAGAGCCTGCCAGAGACGGCAATTATCAGTCTTGGCGGAGCGACTGAAGGCTCTATCTGGTCGATACATTATCCGATTGAGAAAATGGATAAAAACTGGAAAAGCATTCCTTATGGCAAACCGCTGGCAAACCAAACTTTCCATGTTTTGAATAATTGGTTCCGTCCCTGCCCCAAATGGGTTACCGGGGAGCTTTATATTGGCGGTGATGGCGTGACCCAAGGTTATTTGGGCGATGCAGAAAAAACCGCACTGCGCTTTATTACTCATCCTGTTACGGGTGAACGGCTGTACAGAACCGGAGATTTAGGGCGATATATTGCCGGAGGTTTGATCGAAATTTTAGGACGCGAAGATAATCAGGTAAAAATCAATGGATACCGTATCGAATTAGGTGAAATTGAAGCCTGCCTCCTGACCCACGAAAACGCCGGCCACGTTGTCATTGATGCCCCTGTTCATGCCAAAACCGGACAACGGCATATTGTCTCCTATATTGTGCCCGAAGCGCCGGAAACACAGGATGATCCGACTCATTTTCAGGAACAGTTACGGGAAATTGCGCGCAAAACGTTGCCCTCTTATATGGTGCCCAGTTATTACATCTTATTGCCCCATATGCCATTAACCAGTAATGGAAAAATTGACCGTAAAGCACTGCCTGCCCCTTGGTCTGATAGTGAGGAACACACTGATGCGCCGGTGAAGCCCGCGAATGAGAGAGAAGCCAAGATCCTGAAACTCTGGCAGGCACAACTCCAGCATGATGATTTTGATGTCACCGATGGCTTTTTCGATATTGGCGGTGATTCACTGCATGCCGTTGGTTTACTGAGCGCACTGCGACAGGAATTTAATATTACGCCCGTTGGCGAGCAGGACATCATCGAAGGGCTGTTTATGAATGCCAATATTCAGTCTTTCTCTCGCATCATCGAAACCCTCGTTCAATCTCAAGTGGTAAATGAGCTATGACCCAAACATACGATTATATCGTGGTCGGTGGCGGTTCAGCAGGATGCGTGGCCGCATCACGCCTGTCCGAAAATGGCATGCAGTCCGTACTGCTGATTGAAGCAGGCCACCCATCTGATGTACACGATCCGGCCAGTCCGCTCAGGGATGCGTCAAGATTGGTATTGGAAGGATATAACTGGGATTACGAAGCCAACGTGCGCAATGATGAGCGGTTCACCGCCCTGATTGCCCCTCCCGCTGAGGGACAAGATAACCAACAGCTGGCTCGCAAACATAAAGGGCGCAAACCGTTTAATTATCGCGTGGGCAAAGTGCTTGGTGGTTCTTCCGCCGTCAACGGTGCCATTGCCCTGCGAGGATTTCCGGGCGATTTTGATCAATGGGCGCAAATGGGTTGCCCTAATTGGTCTTGGCAACAGGTTCTGCCGTGGTTTAAACATCTGGAGAGTGATACCGATTATCCCGGCGATGATAACCACGGTTCACAAGGGCCGATGTGTCTGCGCAGACCGCCGCCGGGTGAGATCCATCCCCTTGATATGGCTTTCGCCCGTGCCTGCGAACAGCTTGACGTACCTTATGCCGATGACCTCAATGTCGGTGAAGATCCCGCCGTCGGCCCTGTGCCCGCCAATGTCATTAATGGTGCCGAAAGAGTCGATGTTTATCGTTCCTACCTTGAACCGAACCTGAACAGGGAAAACCTGCACGTGATAACCGATGCCCTGGTTACGCAGGTTATTTTTAACGGCACGGTTGCCACTGGGGTAAAAATCATTCAGGCGGGAAAAGAGCTGGTTTATCAGGCCAGACAAATTGTTCTCTGCGCTGGTGCAATTGGCTCGGCCACATTATTGCAGCGCTCAGGTGTGGGTGATCCAGAACATCTGGGCAGATTAGGTATCCCTGTGGTTGCACCCGTACCCGCCGTTGGCAGAAATCTCACTGATCATGCCTCCGTGGTACTCTGGGCGCTCCCCAAAGCCGGGGTCTGTACAACCGGATTGCCGTGGCGACAAATTGCCGCCCGCATCAACAGCGGTTATGACGCCAAAGTCGATGTACAAATCGGCTTGCTGAACAACGTTGCCAGTGACACCGTACCGGGGTTCAGAGATCGTGTGACTTATCCCATGTTAGTTGGCGCTTCCGTGATGTTGATGCGCCCAGAGATGCGCGGACGGGTTTTCATCAGCTCTGCCACGCCCACGGCATTACCCCAGATTGATCTGCCATTGACCCGAACCCCGCCAGATATCGCTCGCCTTGTCGGGGGAGTGCGTAAAATCTGGCAGGTTTTGCACCATCCAGAAGTGAGTGTCTTCCTCGATGGCATACAGTTTTGGTCTCACTCCATGATTGATAACGATGAAATCATGAACAGTGCCATCAAAAATCTGGTCAATCCGGGCTGGCACGCCTCTGGAACACTCAGAATGGGTCTCCGCAGTGATCCCGATAGCGTCACGCAGGAAGATGGTCAGGTACATGGCATTACGGGGGTAACGGTTGCCGATGCGTCCCTGTTCCCCACCATTCCCTCCATGCCAACCAATCTGACCACGATTATGACGGCTGAACGCATTGTCAGTTTCTTGATAGAAAGAGAAACAATAAAGAGAGAAGAAACAGGGCGGAGGACAAATGAACACTGATTGCAGGCGGGTGATTTATGCCTTTCCACATGCCGGGGCAACCACCGCCATTTACCGCCCCTGGCTCAATGATCTGATGGCAACTCAATCGGCGATCTTACATCCCGTTGCCATCCCGGGTCGTGGCGCCCTGGCGAAAGAGCCGGAAATTCATGATCTCGATTCACTACTTGAGCGACTGGCAGCCGATATCTGGGCGGATTGGCAACAGAAACAGGCGCAGGGTATCACCGAGTGGATCACCTTTGGCCACAGTTTCGGTGGGGTACTGAGTCTCGCGGTAGGTCAGGCATTAATGAGAAACTACGGCACTTCGCCCTTGTTTGGCGTGGTATCCAGCGCTGTTCCTCCTCATCGCCAATTCACAGATAAACGGCACGAGTGGACAGATGAACAATTGATTCAGAAAACCAAAGAGGATCGAGGGACACCCGACGCCATTTTGAACGAGCCGGCGCTGATAAAACCCATCATCCGGCAACTGCGCAATGATTACCTGATCCGCAGCCAATTTCCCCTGCTTGGCAACAGATCGGTGAATTACCCACTGGTGCTGGTTTCCGCCACCCACGACAAATATGTCACGTTGGCAGACATGGAAGCGTGGAAACTTTACACCTCGAACGATATTTCACTTATCCGTATTGAAGGGGATCACTTCGCTGTGTACCAACATTGGGATGTCATCAAACAAATACTGCTGGATAAAACAACAGGCTGACAAAGAATCTGGAGTGAATATGCGTATTGAGATGGATAATTTTGATCATTACCGAAAATCTTGCCGTGAATTCCTTGAGCGTGAAATCGTCCCTGAGCATCAAAAATGGGAAGAGAACGGGCTGGTTGAGCGATCCTTTTGGGAAAAATTCGGTCAGTCAGGGTTATTAGGCATGAGTGTCAGCCCTGAGTTCGGGGGCGTGGGGAAAAACGATTATCGGTTCGCCGTTATTCTGACAGAAGAGCTGATCCAAGCCGGTGTCACCGTGCCGGGGATCGTTGCCCATAATGATGTGGTTGCCAGTTACCTCTTTTCCCTCGGTAATGGGGAGCAGAAAAACCGGTGGCTGCCGGCATTGTGCAGCGGAAAACGGGTCGCCGCCATTGCCATGACGGAACCCAGTGGCGGCTCCAATACCGCAGACATCAGAACCGTGGCGAAACGTCATGGCGATTATTATCGGGTCAATGGCAGTAAAACTTACATTACCAATGGCATCAATGCGGATCTGATCGTGGTCGCGGTAAAAACCGACGAAGGAAAACAGGGTCAGGGGATCAGCTTGCTGGCCATTGAGCGGGGTATGCCCGGATTCACCCGGGGAGAGCCATTAAAGAAAATTGGCTGGCATGGCAGCGACACGGCGGAACTCTTTTTCGATGATTGCAACGTTCCCGTTACCAACCTGATTGGCCGTGAAAATCTCGGTAACTATTACTTTATGTCGGCCATGCCGCGCGAACGCCTCAGCATCTCAACCGTGGCGGTGGCCAGTGCAGAACAGATGTTGCAGGGCACACTGGACTATGTGAAAACAAGGACGGCCTTTAATCAACCCATCGGTGCCTTTCAATACAACCGTTTTATTCTCGCGCAATTAGATACCGAAGTAAAAATCGCCCGCATCTACCTTGATAACGCCGTTGATCGCTTTAATCAGGGGCTTTTCAGTTTAGTGGATGCCGCCCGCATCAAGTGGTGGACAACCGAACTTCAAATGAAAGTGGCCGATCGTTGCCTGCAATTGCATGGTGGCTTGGGTTACCTGCGTGATTCTATCGCTGGCAAGAATTGGCTGAATAGCCGCGCCCAGACCATTTACGGTGGCACCAGTGAAGTGCTGCAAGAAATCATCAGCAAATCAATGGGGCTTTAAGCCATGATCGTTGTCGGAGAGGATATCAGGGTTATGAATAAACAGAACAATACGTCGTGTCTCATTCGGTCAGTCAATGTCAGCCAATGGAATGCGATCATTCTCGATTGGGCGAATGCCGAAAACTGGGATATGAATACGGACGATGCCACCTGTTTCTTTAATGTCGATCCGGCGGCGTTTTTTATTGCCTATCGTGGGAGCCACCCCATTGCATCAATATCGATGGTCAATTATTCAGATTCTTATTCGTTCGGTGGCAATTTCATCATTCAGCCGGAATTCCGCAACCATGTTTGTGCCGGCAGGATATGGCAACGGTCAATGGATTATGCCGAACACCGCACCATCGGCTGTGATGGTAACTGGGATAAAACGCAACTCTACGGAAAAAGAGGGTTTGCTATCCATTACCGCAATGTCCGGCTTTCCGGGATCATCAGGCAAAAAATCACCCCACCCGCCGGCACCATCCCGATCACGCCAGCCAATATTGATGACGTCATTCAGTATGACGCTGAATGCACCGGCATTTATCGCGGGGCATTACTTGCCAATTGGTTCCGGGGAGAAGAACGTTATGGATTTTGTACTTATTCCAGCACCGGAATATCCGGCGTCATCGGCATCAGGCGCTCGCAAAATGGCTACCGGATCGGCCCTTTCTTCGCTGATAACGCCGATGTTGTTGAAATGCTGGCCCTGACCGCATTCGCCCAGATCCCGGCTGGCTCCCCGGTATCCGTCGATGTTCCCGAAACCGATAACAACGATTTTCTCCAACTGGCAGACGAATATGGACTCAAAGGTCTGTTTAACACATACAGAATGTACAAAGGTAATCTCATACCAAAGGGGCGGCTGGATAAGGTCAAAGCCATTGCGTCTTTGGAGTTGGGGTAATCATCATTAACCAATATTTTCCTATGAGAGGTTATGTTATGGCAAATGAAACACCGACCTTATTTGCATGGATGGGAGGCCGTGAGGTGCTCATGCAGCTCATGAGCACCTTCTATGCCAAGGTCGAAAAAGATGAACTCCTTGCCCCGCTGTTTAAAAACATGAAATCCGATCATCCCGGCCATGTCGCCATGTGGTTGGAAGAAGTGCTCGGTGGGGAAAAACGCTATACCAACGAGCGTGGGGGCTTCAAAGTCATGTTGAACCGCCACAGGGGCAGAAGCATTCAGCCGGAGCAAAGAAAGAGATGGGTCGATTTGCTCATGGCGTCGGCGGATGAAATCGGTCTGCCCGCTGATCCTGAATTTCGTGCCGCATTTGCCGGTTATATCGAATGGGGTTCGCGCCGGGCTGAATCTAATTCGCAACCCAATGCTGCCCCTTCACGCCGCGAAACCGTTCCCGCATGGGGATGGGGAGAAGCACCGCCAGGAACACCCTGATCGTTGCAGAAACTGAGAGATAGAGAGGTAAGTTCATGCTGTTGGCAATCAGTGACCTGCATGTATCTCATGCCACCAATAAAGCGATAGTCGAATCGTTCAGGCCAGCCACACCTGACGACTGGCTGCTGCTGGCAGGTGATATTGCAGAGCAGGAGCCAGACTTTACTTGGGTCATTAGTACGCTTTCCCAACGGTTTGCCCAAGTGGTCTGGACGCCGGGAAACCATGAACTCTGGTGTACGCCCAGAGATCAATTAAAATTGCCCGGTGTTCCACGCTATGAACATCTGGTCAATATCTGCCGACAGCACAACGTCCTCACGCCTGAAGATGAGTTCCGGCATTACCGCATGGGGAATGGGGCAACCGTTACCATTGCCCCTATTTTTACGCTATACGACTATTCATTCAGAAATCAGGCTGACTATACGGCGGAACAGGCCATCGAACGCGCCCGTCGTTGTGGGGTCATTAGCTCTGATGAGTTTTTCCTGAAAACCTACCCTCACCGCAATATTATCGATTGGTGTCGGGAGCGTATCCACTATACCGAAAAACGCCTGAACGCCATTCCAGAGGGGGAGGATATCGTGCTTATCAGCCATTTCCCTATCATCCGCAAGCCGCTCGAATCTCTACGCAACCGCGAATTTTCCATTTGGTGCGGCAGTGAAAAAACGCACCAATGGGCATCAAGAACCGGGGTTCGTCTGGTGGTTTACGGGCACTTGCACCTGCCTGATCTCAACTATATTCACGATGTTGCCCATTTGGAGGTTTCTTTGGGCTATCCGCGGGAATGGCAAGCGCATGGCAGGCAGTCTTATTTAGTGCAATTGGATGAATTATTGGAACACGCTAACGAAGACCGTCAATCGTCTATTCTTATAAGAGGCTAATTTACCGATGAAAAATGATGAAATCCTGCCACAGATAAAACCGCGGATCTTAATCGGGGCAACAGGCTCCGTGGATATCACCCTGCTGCCTCAATATCTTGCCGCTATTAAGGCCACCATCGACTGTACATTAACGGTATTGATGACCCAGCCTGCCACCACATTTTTACCCGCGTCAACCGTTGCACTCTATGCCGATCGGGTGATTAGCGGGGAGATGCCACACGATTGGCCAACCGACAAACCGTCACGCATTGTCGCGGATCATGATTTGATGGCTGTTTTACCCGCAACGGCTAACACACTGGCGACGGTTGCCTGTGGTGGTGCCCCCAACCGGTTAACGACGGTCATTCTGGCCTCGACATTTCCGGTGCTGTTTTTTCCCGTCATGGGCAGCGTCATGTGGGAAAAACAGGCGACACGTCGCAATATCAATCAGTTGCGTGATGATGGTTATCATGTGATTGAACCCATGTGGCATGAAAATTTTGATGTTTCACTACAACGAAGGGTCGGGCATCCCTCATTACCGGAGATTGAAACCGTCATTTTATTACTGAAACAACATTTACGCTGAAACAACATCTACCAAAACATCTGCCAAAATAAATTCTGAGATTAATCACGTTGTGGAAGAGTCATCGCGGTGAACTCTTCCCCTGTTTAAATGTGATTACATATCTCTGCAATGAATCCTCTTTAACAATTGCAGAATAAATATCTTTTAATATAGCATAAGTTTTATTTTCAACTATTTTGGGTCTGGTAAGATCATTGAAAATAATCACCTGATATCCTATTTTATAACTATAAATCGGTAACTTATGTCACAATATCAAACTCGTCCATTAAACAAACAAGATTATAAAACACTGTCCTTAGCTTCTTTGGGCGGCGCGCTGGAATTTTACGACTTTATTATCTTTGTCTTTTTTGCAGTTGCGCTGGGCGAACTTTTTTTCCCGGCAGATATCCCTGAATGGCTCAGACAATTACAGACATTTGGTATTTTTGCTGCGGGTTATCTGGCCCGGCCTTTAGGTGGGATCATCATGGCCCATTTTGGTGATCGGGTTGGGCGTAAGAAAATGTTTTCACTCAGTATCGTGATGATGGCCGTCCCCACACTTGCCATCGGCATGTTGCCCACCTATGGCACCATCGGCATGGCAGCGCCTGTGCTCCTGTTACTGATGCGGGTCATGCAGGGAGCCGCGATTGGTGGAGAAGTCCCCGGCGCTTGGGTGTTTGTGGCAGAGCATGTGCCCCATGAACGCATCGGGCTTGCCTGCGGTATTTTGACGGCAGGCTTGAGCATGGGGATTTTATTTGGTTCTCTCGTCGCTACCGTTATTACGTCTATTTATCCCAAACAAGAGATTTTGGATTGGGCATGGCGTCTGCCATTTTTTCTGGGGGGAATCTTCGGCCTGTGCGCCATGTACCTGCGCCGCTGGCTGCATGAAACCCCGGTCTTCAAGGAAATGCAGGAACGCAAGGCATTGGCAAAAGAGCTACCCCTCAAATCTGTCATTTTTAATCACAAGCGCGCCATTGCGATTTCCATGCTGCTGACATGGCTGCTTTCTGCCGGCATTGTCGTCATTATCTTGATGACCCCAACCTATATGCAGACGGTATTTCATCTGGAACAGTCACTGACTTTGCAAGCAAACAGTCTGGCCATCATCTCCCTCGCAATTGGTTGTATCTGTGTCGGTTATTTATGCGATAAATGGGGTGCCGGCATTGTACTGATTGTCGGTTGCCTTTTATTGGCTGCCGCAAGCTGGTTTTTCTATCACAATATCAGCCACGAACCGCGCAGGCTCTTTGGCGCTTATGCCCTCGTCGGGCTGGCGGTGGGCGTGATTGGCGCAGCGCCTTTTGTCATGGTTAAGAGCTATCCGCCGGAAGTCAGGTTCAGCGGCATTTCCTTTTCATATAATCTGGCTTATGCCATTTTTGGTGGACTGACCCCGATTTTTGTCACCCTATTGCTGACATATACCTCACTGGCACCCGCCTACTATATGATGACCTTATCAGCTGTTGGTCTTTTACTGGGATGTTACTTGCGGAAAATATCGGTCTGAAAAAGCAGGGGGAACACAGGATGGGCATCATTCGCTCATCCTGTTGAAAAACGGTTAAGCGTGTTTCACTTCACCAATGGGCAGAACAGTACGGCCGTATTGTTCATTCAGCACTTCAGCCATTGCCAGATAGACAGCACTCGCGCCACAAATAACGCCTTCGAAACCCGCAAAGGTCAGGATAGCGGCATTGCCGGTGATATTGCCAATCGCCAGCAATGCGAACAGCAGCGTCAGGCTGCCAAACACAAATTGCAGGACACGGTTAGCTTTCAACGTACCAAAGAACATAAACAGCGTGAAAATTCCCCACAGCGCGAGATAAACGCCAAGGAACTCATGACTGGTGGCTTCAGCCAGACCCATTTTTGGCAGGAAAAGCAACGCGATCAGGCTCAACCAGAACAGGCCGTAAGAGGTAAATGCGGTTGCCGCAAACGTATTTCCTTTTTTGTACTCAAAGATGCCGGCCAGCACCTGAGCCAAACCACCATAAAAAATGCCCATGCTCAAAATCACGGATGCCAATGGGAAAAAACCGGCATTGTGCAGATTCAACAAAATGGTTGTCATGCCAAAACCCATTAAACCCAACGGGCCTGGGTTCGCCAACTGATTAGAATGCATACTTCCCCTAGAAAATACCAATAACATAAAATATTAAAAAAGTGATCATGACGCTTTTCTGCGCCAAGAAACCATAAAAAGGCGGCGAATCATAATGTGATGACATCAACGACACAATGGCCTTAGAAAAATTTTTTTATTAAATCTCAATTTTTTTTCAATTCCCCCCTTGATGATGGAATGAATGACCCCATTTAAGTCTCAACTACAGTTACTGCTGAATATTTCGGCATAAGCTGAAAACAAAATGGGGAATTTCTGGCAAACAAAGCCATTGAAAAGAAAACATTCGTCCTCATATAGCTTAGTAACTTGACCGAATATATGAATTCTTTGTGGAGGCGTTTAGATGGGTAAAATCATTGGTATCGACTTGGGAACTACCAACTCTTGTGTAGCAATTATGGACGGCACAACCGCGCGTGTGCTTGAAAACAGCGAAGGTGACCGTACTACACCTTCCATCATCGCGTATACTCAGGATGGTGAAACTCTGGTTGGTCAACCAGCTAAACGTCAGGCAGTGACTAACCCGCAAAACACGCTGTTCGCCATCAAGCGTCTGATTGGCCGCCGTTTTCCAGACGAAGAAGTGCAACGTGACGTCTCTATCATGCCATACAAAATCACGGCAGCGGATAACGGCGACGCATGGCTGGAAGTAAAAGGCCAAAAAATGGCACCACCACAGGTTTCTGCTGAAGTTCTGAAAAAGATGAAGAAAACAGCGGAAGATTATCTGGGTGAACCCGTCACCGAAGCCGTTATCACCGTTCCGGCCTACTTCAACGATGCACAGCGTCAGGCAACGAAAGATGCTGGCCGTATCGCCGGTCTGGAAGTTAAGCGTATCATCAACGAACCAACCGCTGCGGCGCTGGCTTACGGTCTGGACAAAGAAGTGGGCAACCGCACCATCGCCGTTTATGACTTGGGTGGTGGTACTTTCGATATCTCTATTATCGAAATCGATGAAGTTGATGGCGAAAAAACGTATGAAGTTCTGGCAACCAATGGGGATACCCACTTGGGTGGTGAAGACTTCGACAGCCGCATGATCAACTATCTGGTTGACGAATTTAAGAAAGAACAAGGCATTGACCTGCGTAATGACCCACTGGCAATGCAGCGTCTGAAAGAAGCGGCAGAAAAAGCGAAAATCGAACTTTCTTCTGCACAGCAGACTGACGTGAACCTGCCATACATCACGGCAGATGCGACCGGTCCTAAGCACATGAACGTTAAAGTGACCCGTGCAAAACTGGAATCTCTGGTTGAAGATCTGGTTAAGCGTTCTATCGAACCGCTGAAAGTTGCCTTGAATGACGCTGGCCTGTCTGTCTCTGACGTTCAGGATGTTATTCTGGTTGGTGGTCAGACACGTATGCCAATGGTGCAGAAAGCCGTTGCTGATTTCTTCGGTAAAGAACCACGCAAAGACGTGAACCCGGACGAAGCCGTTGCTATGGGTGCTGCGGTTCAGGGCGGTGTACTGGCAGGTGACGTGAAAGACGTTCTGCTGCTGGACGTCACTCCACTGTCTCTGGGTATTGAAACCATGGGCGGCGTGATGACTGCCCTGATCACCAAGAACACCACTATACCAACCAAGCATAGCCAAGTGTTCTCTACTGCGGAAGACAACCAGTCTGCGGTCACCATTCACGTACTGCAAGGTGAGCGTAAACGTGCCAGCGATAACAAATCCTTGGGTCAATTCAACCTGGATGGTATTCAGCCGGCACAACGTGGAACGCCACAGATTGAAGTGACTTTTGATATCGATGCTGACGGCATCCTGCACGTTTCTGCGAAAGACAAAAACTCTGGCCGTGAGCAAAACATCACCATCAAGGCATCTTCTGGTCTGAACGAAGAAGAAATCCAGCAGATGGTACGTGACGCAGAAGCAAACGCAGAATCTGACCGTAAGTTTGAAGAACTGGTTCAGATCCGTAACCAAGCTGACCAACTGGTTCACGGCACTCGTAAGCAAGTTGAAGAAGCGGGTGACAAACTGGCAGCGGATGATAAAGCAGCAATCGAGAAAGCGACTTCTGAGCTGGAAACTGCGGCGAAGGGCGAAGACAAAGCAGAAATCGAAGCGAAGATCCAAGCACTGATCGAAGCATCCCAGAAACTGCTGGAAATCGCACAACAGCAAGCCCAAGCTGGTGCTGCCGATGCTGGCGCAAGCAACGCGAAGAAAGACGACGACGTTGTGGACGCTGAATTCGAAGAAGTTAAAGACAAAAAATAATAGCCCTTAGCGGGCAAAGTAACAGGGCGCCTGTTACTTGTTAACTGGCACGGGCGTTGAGGTAACTCTACGCCCGTGCGTGCGTGTTAAGGGTAGACAATACGATGGCAAAGAAAGATTATTACGACGTTTTGGGCGTTTCCAAAACCGCAGATGAAAAAGAGATCAAAAAAGCCTATAAACGGCTGGCAATGAAACATCACCCTGACCGTAATCAGGGTGATAAAGAATCAGAAAGTAAATTCAAAGAAATTAAAGAAGCGTATGAGATCCTGACAGATCCTCAGAAACGTGCCGCTTATGACCAATATGGCCACGCTGCCTTTGAACAGGGTGGCATGGGCGGTGGTGCCGGTGGCGGGGCTGACTTTAGCGATATCTTTGGTGACGTTTTCGGCGATATTTTCGGTGGTGGTCGTCGTCAACAGCGTCCTAGCCGTGGCTCAGACCTGCGTTACAGCATGGAATTGACTCTGGAAGAAGCTGTCCGTGGTGTGACCAAAGAGATCCGTATTCCAACACTGGAATCTTGTGATACCTGTCATGGCAACGGTGCCAAAGCGGGCACCAGCCCGGAAACATGCCCAACCTGTCACGGCGCAGGCCAGGTTCAGATGCGCCAAGGGTTCTTCGCGGTTCAGCAGCCTTGCCCTCAGTGTCACGGACGCGGTAAAATCATCAAAGAGCCTTGCGGTAAATGTCATGGGCATGGTCGCGTTGAAAAATACAAGACACTGTCCGTTAAAATTCCAGCCGGCGTCGACACGGGCGATCGCATTCGCTTAAGTGGTGAAGGTGAAGCGGGTGAACAAGGTGCACCATCCGGCGATTTGTATGTTCAGGTTCAGGTCAAAGCGCACCATATCTTCGAGCGTGATGGCAGCAACCTCTATTGTGAAGTGCCAATCAACTTCGCAACAGCAGCACTGGGCGGTGAAATTGAAGTCCCTACCCTTGATGGTCGCGTCAGCCTGAAAATCCCCGCGGAAACCCAGACAGGCAAACTATTCCGCATGAAAGGCAAAGGGGTTAAATCCGTTCGTGGCGGCGTTCAGGGCGACTTGCTGTGCCGTGTCGTGGTAGAAACACCGGTTAAACTGAACGAAGAACAAAAAGAATTGATGCGTAAATTGGGTGAATCTTTTGGTGGAAAAAGTGGGGAAACCAATAGCCCGCGTTCCAAAAGATTCCTTGATGGCGTGAAAAGATTTTTTGATGATTTGACGAAGTAATTTTATTTACTGATAAAATAATGAAAAATGGTTTCCCTGATTATATTTCTAGAGACTGTATTCTAGCTAATAAGATAAAGGGAAACCATTTTTTATATGAAAATCATCTATTGTCTTACTTAATTTATCAATTACATAAATTTGTTGACATAACATTTATTCTATTTAGGTAATAGTGAATTGTAAATTTATCATTCTTGAGGTGTAAAAAAATGTTTGAAAATATTCTCAATCAAGCGATTAGATATTCACACAATATCTTTAAAGGTAAAACCGCCAACATATCTTATTACTCCCCTGAATTTAGAGGAGAAAATAAAAAAACACGACATTCTTCAGAAGCGATTCAAAAAAGAAATGAAAAGCTTGATAAACTTCAAAATGAATTATACCAACTTTATGATCTTGAAGAACAATATAATTATATATTGTCTATTCAAAATCATAATTTAGTTGGCAATTGTAATGAGCTGTCTTTTATTGTATTTATGTATTTGTTGAAAAAAGAAAGTAAAGAAATATTGGAGTATTATAGAAAAAATAGTCTATCCGGTAGTTCTAAAAAAGAAAACCCTATTTATATTCAAATTATTGCTACAGCACACCCCCCCTACAATCACAGCTTTGTCATGATTTCTTGTGCTAATGATTATCCTGATAGTAAAATGCAAATAGATAATAAATATATCGACCTTCCTGAAAATGCTTGGATATGTGATCCATGGGCGAATATCGTTTGCTTATCTAAAAACTACAACACTCAATGGAAAAATAAGATGCACCAATGGTCTGCTCAAGGAAAATGTTTGTATTTAGGAAATCTAAGCCAACCATCAAAAAATCAATTGGTAGCGACACCACCCGGAGATGAGTTTTCGCCTATAAATCATAATATATATTTTACTATACAAAATAGTAAAAAAGTAATTCAACATCGGGCTATTATAACTCCTAATGGCAACATAGAAATATATGATGATGACGAATAAAAATATTTCTTCAACTCCCCCGAACAGTAGAATTTTATCAAGATATTAAAATTTCAATCATTATAGGTTGGTTCTTTCGATAGCTTGGGTGTACGACTTCCCAACAATGTGTTTTTCCAACGTTTTCCTGCTGTGATCACCAAACACGTGAGTCACTATCCTTTTCATACGCATCCCAAGCATACCAGAACCTGCACTGGCAGTAGACAAACAGCAAGCAAAGACAGATTAAAAAGAAGGGCTAATTTAATAGTCCTTTATTTTCATTAGATTAATTATCACTTTGCTGAGGTTTACGTTCTAAAGAACTTGCTTCTGGCAACGGCATGCTGCCACGCAGTGTAGAATGACGCAAAGGTCTTACTACAACGGCAAGCAACAAACAGGTAAGTGCGGCAAAAGTTCCGAACGAAAAAACGGTCATGACTGGAGACAGCAAACGCCCCATAAAACCTAATCCCAATGCCCCCAAAGAATCACCGGTAACATCTTGGGCAGTGACAAAACTGTTCACTCGTCCTAATAAATGGTCCGGCGTATGACTCTGAACAAGAGTAAATTGCAGTAATGAGGCAAACGCATTCAAATATCCATAACAGACCAACACGAGTAATGCCAGAACGATATTTGTGACCATTCCCAACATGGATAACGTGATAAAAGAACACAAGGCACATATAACAAGCAGAACGTCAGGTCGGGAGCTTTGCCCTATCCAGCCACTGGTGAAGGCGCCGAGCATAGCGCCCAAAGGAACAGCAGAATACATCAACCCAGTTGCTGATGGCCCTTGGTGATAGACTTCTTGAGATAATGCAGGAAACAGAATACGAACCGCGCCAGCAATACTGATCATCATTCCCACCAATATGACACTACCCACAATTTTATGCTGACAAACAAATTTCACCCCGCTGACCAACGCACTGATCGGATGTTCTTGTTTGCTTGGCTGAGGCTTCATTTCAGGAAGCCTCATCAGAGGTAACAATGTCGCTAATGTCCCCATTGCTGCAACGGCAAAGTTCCATCCTGGCCCTCCCGCAACAATAATAATACCTGCCAATGCCGGAGAAATAATGGCGCCTATGCGAACGGTAATCATGCTCAAGGCACCTGCCGCTGCCAGATTCTTCCTCCCAACTAAATTTGGAATTGCCGCCATTAACGCTGTCATACCCAACGCCCCAAAAAAACCATCCCAAATAGAAAGAAAATAGAGCATATACAGGGATGGGGAAGCTAAAAATGCGTTGAAGCTCAGAGCCACAAAAC